>JAGRIO010000121.1 GCA_020443225.1 Pseudomonadales bacterium | reverse complement strand
CACGGTAGCCGGCCATGGAAGCACGAGGCCATCCAGCCGTCATGATAGACGGCCCGGTTACCAAGAATCTCAAAATACTGAGTTCGGTGCGTGCTTTCCGCATTCGGGTCAGAAAAACTATAGGTCATGCTGGTGCCGTGAACCTCATCCTGAGGAATACCATTAACGGTATCCGGCATTTCAATACCGGTGACTTCCAGAATCGTCGGGAAGATATCGATGACATGGTGAAACTGGTCTCGCAGTTCCCCGGCGTGCTGAATCCCCCTGGGCCAGGAAACCGCCAGCGCGTTTCGGGTGCCACCAAAATGAGATGCCACCTGCTTCATCCACTGGAAGGGTGAATCCAGTGCCCATGCCCAACCCACATTAAAGTGGTTTTCGCACTTCCCGGTACCGAAATCCTCCATGTGTTCCAGCAACCACTCCGGGTCTTCATGTACACCGTTCTGAAATGAAGGGGCACTCCATGCGCCATGCACTGTGCCTTCAGCAGAGGCACCATTGTCACCGGTCAGGTAGATCACCAGGGTATTATCGAAACTGTTCGTTTCAATCAGATGATCTATGACCCGCTCAACCTGGGCATCCGTGTGCGCCATGAAACCGGCAAAGACCTCCATCAACCGACTGGCAACAGGTTTGTAACGGTCCGGATATTCATCCCAGCCGGGAACCTGCTCTGGCCGCGGCGTCAGCGTGGTGCCTTCGGGAATGACACCAAATTCACACTGGCGCTGGAAAATCTGTTCCCGCAATGCATCCCAACCAGCATCGAACTGCCCTTTGAACTTGTCGCTCCACTCCGGTGCGACGTGATGGGGTGCATGAACGGCCGCTGGGGCGAAATAACAGAAGAAGGGTTTGTCTGGTGCAGAGGCCTGCTGCCGCGCAATCCAGCTGATCGCCTGATCTGCCAGGTCTTCCGTCAGATGATAGTGCGCTTTATTACGATGAGGCTCTATCGGGGTGATCTGGTCATAGACCGGTGGCTCCCAGTGCGAAGCTTCAGCGCCGAGAATGCCATAGAAACGCTCGAACCCCAGCCCTGTCGGCCATCGGTCGAAAGGACCAGCGGGGCTTTGTTCCCAGGATGGCGTCAGATGCCACTTACCAAAGCAGCCGGTGGAATAGCCATTCTGTTTAAGTATTTCAGCAATGGTGGCCGTTTCCGGCGGCATAGCACTGTCATAGGCGGGAAAACTGTTGGCGATTTCCGTGATGCCCCCCATATGCACGCTATGATGGTTACGCCCTGTTAGCAGTGACGCCCGGGTAGGGGAACACAGGGCCGTGGTATGGAACTGGTTGTAACGCAAACCTTTAGCCGCAATCTTATCAACGCCAGGCGTGGGTACCGGGCCACCGAAAGTGCTGCAGGTACCAAAACCCACATCGTCGAGCATCACCAGCAGAACATTAGGCTTCCCTTTCGCTGGTTGATTAAGCCGGAGCCTTCTCGGCTCACCATCTGCATAAAGGCGTGCAATTTCACCTTCGAATGGCTCGGAGGGTTTGGGTATGTTTGTCATAGCGACCTCTTGTTATTTGCGCATCACCAGGATGCATGGGTTAACGCTACACGCAGAGAACACAAGCTGTAAAGGCAGCATAAGGCGAGAATCAGTCAATGACAAACTGCCAGGCAAGCGCTACCTTAAGCTGCGTCGTCAACGATGCTTTCATTCAGGTAGCCAACCTATGACTATCCGGAAGATCCTCTTCCTGCTGACCCTGCTGATACTGGCAGCTTCCTATTTTTCAGGCTACACGCCACTGCTGGTGGGCGCAGTGTTTGGGATATTCAGTTCCATAACTTACCTCTACTACGCCATTGACAAGCGGGCGGCGATCAAAGGCACATGGCGGGTGCCGGAGAACACACTGCATTTTCTCGCTTTATGTTGCGGCTGGCCTGGCGCACTGTTAGCGCAGGACAATCTGAGGCATAAAACCAGGAAGGTGAGTTTCAGACTGGTCTTCGTGATAACGGCTTTAGTGAACGCTAGCGCTATAGCGTGGATTCATACACCAGAAGGTTGCCGTCAGCTAAGAGGCGCAATAATGGGTTTCCACCAACATGTTGAGCCCTATGTTGAATCCGAACAAGCGGACGAGTTGATTCGAGTTTTTATGCAGTACAGAGAACTGCCAGATTTACTAAGGTGAAGTTATCTTCAGGTGGCGCCCATCACGCCTGGGCAGTCTGCGCAGCCTCGGTCACATCATCACCACGTATACGGGCGTGATACATGACTCGTGGTTCAGTCATATTCCACATACAGGCCCGGTGAAGTAAACACCGATTATCCCAGAGAGCAACATCACCGGGCTGCCAGTGATGGTAGTAAACCCTGGGTTCCTGACAGGCAAAATCCATCAGGTCATCAAGTATTTGCTCTGAATCTGCTTCAGGCAGCCCCGGAATCCCGAAGGCATGACGGCCAATCAGCAGCGATTTCCTCCCCGTTTCCGGGTGGACTTTTACCAGCGGTCGCAGCGGCGGGTTGTCATCATGAAATCCGTAGCCACTGTATTCCCCGTCGTTGCTCTGGTTGAAGCCGGCTTTAGCCTGACTGTAATGCAGCGAATGATAGGCAGAGAGCGTCTCAAGACGCGACTGGGTAGCATTGTCCAGGGCATCCCAGGCAGCACGCATATCTGCCCAGCCAGTTTCTCCGTCTTCATCGGGCACCACATGCGCGGTGAATACTGCCCCCTTGGCCTGTACCGGCATATAGGTGCTGTCGGCATGCCAGCCCATGTTACCTTTAAGAATTTTCATGACGTCGTCATTGGCATCAACACTTCTGACTGAGCCATCTTTCAGCACATTGCTGATTGGCGCGAGTTTAAATTCCAGTTCGCCAAAACGTTCGGCAAACGCCGTTTGTTCATCATTACTGAGATTCTGGCCGGGAAATATCAGCAAAGCATAATTGAGCCACACCTGATAGAGCTGCTGAAATTGTGTATCGGTGATATCAGCCAGCCTGATGCCGGTGATGATGGCACCAAAGGTCGCATTCAGGGGTTGAACTTCAAATGGGACTGACTTATTCATTGTGTCGCGCCTGTTCTCATTAAACTATGCATAAACCGTAAACCCGCCGGGCACAATGTCCAGCAGCTGCTGCGCCTGCGGACTGAGTTTCTTCAGGTCTTCCGGATCATTGGTCAGCAGCTGATTTTCCAGCGGCCGCAGCCAGCTGAGAGAGTAGCCCAGATAAAGGCCATAGCGAATCTCATCTGACCGGTTGTGACCACCAGAATGAATAACATTGCCGGTATAGAACAGAGCCGAGCCTCTGGGCATGGTGGCGAGGGTAATCTCATCTTCTTCAGGCTCACGTTGCTCTGCCCACAGGTGGCTGCCGGGCACGACTCGGGTGGCGCCGTTATGGTCGGTAAACTCTGTCAGCGCGATATTGATACTGAAGAGGATTTCATGAGGCTTCTCGGCCCGCTGAGCGCGGCGCCAGGAGACAGCATCTGTATGGAAATCCTGATTACCCTGCCCGGGGTAAAGCACCATGAGTTCTGCGTTACTGAGCCGCAGATCGGTTGCGCGTTTGTCGCTGAGCAAAAACCGTCGGGCAACATTCAGCACATCAGGATGGGTCAGAACAGCTTCCATACGGGCAGATTTAGAGAACAGCCCCTTCAGACGTTTGGTTTTCTGCCCGTAGAAATCATTGCGGTAGCCGAGATCATCAGCGCCCAGTCCCACCTCATCAAGATGACCGCTGAAATCGGCTGTAAGCTGTTCGCAGACTTCGGGGGTCAGAAAATTGAGCGCAATACAACCACCATCCGTTGTCAGGGCACTGAGAATGTCAGCCGTGTTGGCAGAATCAATGCGTTGTAATGCAGGCATACTTTTTCCTTTTGTTCAGTCCACCAGTCCCTCGGTGCCCAACCAGGCATAAAAATGCTCGATCCACTGGTCACTGGCAAGACCCTGATGATTCATACCGAATCCGTGCCCACCGCGGGAATAGACATGCAATTCCTGACAGAAACCGGCGCCGGTCCAGTCCTGATTCAGTTCTATGGCATGACTGGCGAAACCGAATTCATCATCGGCTGCCACCGCCACGAACATAGGTGGGCGGTCGGGTGGAATGTTTCGTTCCTGAATCCAGCGGTAATGCGGGTAGATTGGCGCCAGAAAATCCGGGCATTCTTCCCGCGGCGTTGTATAGGCAAGCCCTAGGGCCAGCGTCGCTCCCGCAGAGAATCCGAGGAAGCCGACCTTCGATGGCGAGATGTCATAGTCGCTGGCATGTTCTCTCACCCATTTCACTGCGTTTCGACCGTCCTGCACCGCCATACTGATGATCGGCTGAATGGTGTCATCCAGCGTGCCGGACCTCGCCGCCGCCATCAGCGCTTCATGAGGATCACCCTTCACAGGCATGGTGCGGTAGTGCAACTGAAAGCAGGTAATGCCTTTCTCGTTCAGCCACCCAGCAACCTGTGAGCCTTCGTGATCCCATGCCAGCAAATGGAACCCACCACCCGGCGCAATAATCACAGCGGTATCAGTCTGGATTTCGGCTCTTGGCCGGTAGACGGTAATGGTGGGGCGACGAACATTACACAGCCTGATCTGACCTTCGCTGGTTTCAACAGCTTCCATGTCATGGGTCCAGTTTTCTGAACCCGGGGCATCCCCCTCATACAGGTAAAGCACTTCGTCGCCGACTTTCATGCAGCTCTTCCCTCTGATTATTTTTCTGACTGGTACTGATGATGCTTTACTGCGCCCGGTAACTACTTACCTCTTAATCTGTCCCGGAAGCGACGCATACCGCCTAACCAACGATCATAATCTGTTGCCTTGCGCTGAAAGTAAGTGGCTACTTCAGGATGTGGCAGGACCAGAAACCGCTCTGCTTCCATGGCCGCGATACAGTCATCTGCTACCTGTTCCGGTTCCAGTACTCCATCACCCCCTGCCTGCCGGCCTTCCATATTGGGGTCTCTCTCGCCGTCGCGACCGGCAAGAATATTGGTGTTCACAGCTTGCGGGCACAACACAGATACGCCAATGCCCTGATCGGCATAGTTAATGGAAAGCCACTCCGCAAAGGCCACTGCCGCATGCTTGGATACGGCATAGGGTCCGGAATCAATCTGTGTCAGCAGACCGGCAGCTGAGGCGGTATTCAGAATATAGCCACCACCGCGCTGCAGCATACCGGGAACCACGGCGCGGGCCGCAGCAAGGTGTGACCAGGCATGTACCTTCATCATCTTCTCCCAGTCACTGGTGGGCAGATCAAGTCCGCCACCCAGTCCATAACCGGCATTAGAAACAAAGATGTCGATACCACCATGAGTGGCTTCGGTTTCTTTCACGAGACTTTCGATGGCTGCTTCATCTGCAACGTCCAGCGCATGGCCGCTGGCCTTATCACCAATCATGTTCGCGGTTTCTGTCGCATTAGCACCGTTGAGGTCAGTACAGATGACGAAACGCGCGCCTTTTTCAGCTAACCGGATCGCCAGTGCACGGCCAATACCAGAGCCAGCACCGGTGACTACGGCGATTCTATCTTCGGGGGTCATGCCCATCTCCTGTTGAAATATCTGCCAGCGACAAAACTACCACAGATCTGCTTTTAAGTATGACTGATTGGCAGGGAGATCTGCTTTGAGAGCGAGTTAAGACGCTACAACATGGTTGAGAATCGACAGCACTGTTTCCGGGTCACGGGTTGGAAACTGTTGTTGCCACAAAAAAGTCTCGCCGTTCGAGACTAGCGTTGCAGCACGGTAGGTTAGCTGTAAGCCAGGTCCGGTATAGCCCATTTGAGAGATCGTATTGGTGACCACAGGCGAATCGGCAGTCCGCACCATGAAGAATTTCTGCCAACCAGATCTGTTATCCACTGCCGGGTTTTCTGACGCTCCAGCCTGGGCTGTCATCTGCCCGGGAGCATCGATTACCCGGCTGACGAACCACCCGGATTCATACTGAACCCGTTCAACAGATTCGATCATTGAAAACGGGATATAGATAGTCTCACCCTTTCGGGTCCCCCTGATTCGCAATGTCGGCGTCGTATCCCCCTTCCACGTCAATCTGTCTCGAATCTGCAGCCTGACGGCCATGACGCGGGGTGCGATAAACAGCATGACACCCCAGGCCAACAGAAACAGCATGGTGCTCGTCAGAGGCTCATGGAAGAAACCAATGTAGCCCGAAGACGTTGCCGCAACGCATATTTCAGATACAAGCCAAAGCAAAATCGCGGGAAAGAAAGCTGGCACCACCCAGTACTGCCAGGGCACTGTGATACGTTCGTCATAATCGGTGTTCATCTGCGCTGGACCCGCGGGCGACAGGTCTAGTTAACCTGCCTGTCCATACCTTTCCAGTAAGGGGCGCGGAGCTCACGCTTCAGCACCTTGCCGGAAGGGTTGCGGGGCAATTCCTCAATAAAATCGATGGTCTTCGGACATTTATAGGCTGCGATGCGCTCACGGGCATAACCAATCAGTTCGTCTGCCGTCGCAGAAGTACCCGGCGCCAGTACCACAACGGCTTTGACCGCTTCTCCCCAGCGCTCATCCGGCACGCCAATCACGGCGATATCTGATACCGCAGGATGGCCGAACATGGCGCTTTCCACTTCAGCGGGGTACACATTCTCACCCCCGGAGACAATCATGTCCTTGACGCGGTCATGAACGTAGACGTAGCCATCCTCGTCCAGATATCCCGCATCACCAGTGTAGACATAGCCTTCGATCAACGTCTTTTCTGTGGCTTCCGGCAGATTCCAGTAACCGGTCATATTCGCCGGCGAGTAAATGCAGATTTCGCCCACTTCCCCGGGTGGCAATGGCTGATCATTATCATCGACGACCTTCAGCCTGACGCCAGGGTAAGGTTTACCTGCAGAACGCATGCGCTGATTACCTGATACTTCATGATCCTGAGGCGGCAGGTAGGTAGCAGCGCCGGTGGTTTCCGTCATGCCATACAACTGAATGAAGCCACACTGAAATGTGGAGATTGCATCGCGCAGCAGATCGAGCGGAATGGGAGAAGCACCATACATGATGTAACGCAGTTTTGAAAAATCCGTATTCGCAGCCTGCGGATGCTGCACACACATACGAATCGCTGCCGGCACCATAAAGGTTTTGGTGATGCCTTCGTTCTGGATAATCTCCAGTGCACCACCGGGTTCGAACTCCGGCATGATTACCAGCCGCGAACCACCATAGAGGCCCCAGATTCCATAACCGACACCACCGATATGAAAGCTGGGCATAGCGACCAGACTCACATCCTGATCCGACCAGTTATTCCAGTCCATATCGTCGTTGGGTTCATAATGGTGTAAGTCAAAAAAGCAGCGATGGGGAAGCTGAACGCCCTTGGGATGGCCAGTGGTACCACTGGTATACATCTGAATAGCAACGTCGTCGGTACTGACATCGACAGTTACCTCATCGGTGCTCTGCGCGTCACGCCAGGTCTGGAAATCTGGCCAGCTTTGGTGACCACCATCCATGGCAACGATGTGAACTGGATTATCGAGGTGCGCCTGAACAGCTTCAGCCAGCCCGTAGAATTCGGCACTGACAAACAGGACTTCGCAGTTGCCATCATTCAGGATGTAAGCCACTTCCGGTACAGCGAGACGCCAGTTAATACCAACAGATACCGCACCGAGGCGCGCACACCCAAAAACCATTTGATAGAAAAGGTCGGTGTTCTTGCCCAGGTAGCCTGCCCTGGAACCTTTTTTCAGCCCCAGGATGGCGAGGCCATTGGCAATTTGGGTGACGTACTGATCGAACTGACCATAGGTCGTTCTGCGACCTTCATAAAGGAAGACTTCGCTGTCTGGACGAACATGGCCATGAAAACTGAGCAGATCGCCAAGTGTGTTAACGGTTTCGATGGATTCAGGAATTGTGCTCAAGATAGTTCTCCGGCGTCAGATCAGATTCAGTGCTTTGGTCAGTGGCGGTCGGGATCTCAGATCAGCGCCACATCAGGCTCGGTTACGATGGGGTTCTCAATCGCACCCAGCCCATCAATTTCGACCCGGACAATGTCCCCGGCCTTCAGTGACTGTGGCGGCTTCATGGCCATACCCACGCCTGACGGCGTACCTGTAACAATCAGATCTCCGACTTCCAGCGTGAAGGCAGTAGACAGAAACTCGATAATCTCCCAACAGTTAAAGATCAGATCATCAGTATTCGAGTTCTGCCGGATCTCTCCATTGACAAGTGTCCGCAGTCCAAGGGTATGGGGGTCGACTTCATCCGGCGTCACGATAGCGGGGCCAAAGGGACAGTGAGTATCCCATGATTTACCCATGGTGAACTGAGGCGGCTTACCGCGAAGTTGCCAGTTACGAACACTGACATCATTGACGACGCAATAACCGGCGACCACTTCATGGGCGCGTTCCCTGGGGACGCGGCGGCAACGCTTGCCAATCACTATTCCCAGCTCACCTTCGTAATCGAGCATCTGGGTTTCAGCTGGCAGCCAGACATCATCGAAGGGTCCGGTGGCTGATGTGCTTTGCTTGGTGAACACCAGAGGTACAACCGGGATCTCAGAACCGGATTCCTCAGCGTGGGCACGGTAGTTCAGCCCGATTGCGAGAATCTTGGGCGGTCTGGCCAGTGGTGCCAGCAACCGGTACTCCCCATGCGGATAGTCAACGCCGTTACCGGAAATGCGGCGGGCTTTATCCAGCGCTTCTTCACCCGCGTGCAGAAACTCTGCCATCGTCGCTGGTAATGATGTATCTGCTCTTGGCAGGTCTGTCACGCCATTCTCACTGAGCAGACCAATACTCACCGTTCCATTTGCTTCGTAGGTTACTAGTTTCATTGCGCTGCTTACTCCATTGACCCACCAGAGCGTATCGGTGGCGATTGTTCAAAGTCATTCCGGATTGCCGAGCATAACGAGTCATCAGGGTGCCAGACAACTACAGATTCGGTGGCCTGCGGCTGAATGAAGGGTCTGGTTAAATGTCTGCAGCAATTGAACCGGCTGCAGGGCTCCGCTATGGTACGGGGATAAACCGATATGAGGAGCAAACATGACAAGTGTCGACTGGTATTACTACCGCGGCGGCTGAACTGGCTGTACCAAAGTCACCAGGTTTCTGGAGACCAGTAACATCGATGTAAAAGAGCAGGTACCCGCCAGTAAGAAGCTGCAGGCTGATGATGCCCGTGAACTTCTGAAGTCAGCCGGACAACTGATAGCAATCAAAGGTAAGAAGATTGCAGAGTTCAATCTGAAAGACTGTGACGTGGAAGCCGCTGTTGGCGCCATGCTGGGGCCGACCGGTAATCTTCGGGCGCCCACGATCAGGGTTGGCAACAAACTTATTGTCGGATTTGATCAGGGGGTATTTGAAAATCTCTGACACCTGACCGAACCCTGAAAATCAGATAACCCGCAAAAACCAGTGATACAACTCTGGTTGTTACGGGTTATCTGCCTTCCGGACAACCGACCTGATCTCAGCATGGGTCGCATTCAACCTGACCTTGTAACCGCAGAGGGTTCCACCCACAGACATGGTCTGAACAGACAGGAGTACAGCGACTTGAACGAGACCACGGCACCGAAAAGTCCTTCACTGACCCATGCGCTGATTTGTTTCAGTGGCTTGCTGATATGGATCGGAACCGGCATCTTCTGGCTGGAAGCAGGTTTACACGGCATTTTGCTGATGGGCCTGGTATGGGTCTGTCTGAATATATTTTTCCTGGGCTATGACTATCACCGCATGCGCTCAGCAATGCTAAAAGGCATAGAGCGTGCCCTGCCTGCGCTGTTTATCTTCATGCTGATCGGCATCGTCATCGCTACCTTTATCACCAGTGGCACAGTCGGCACACTGATTTACTATGGCCTGAATTTCCTCAGCCCGGCAATTTTCCTGCCGGCAGGGCTGATTCTGTGCAGCCTGATTTCCCTGGCTACCGGCACCTCGTGGGGGACTATAGGAACCGGTGGCATCGTTCTGATCAGCGTGGGTGAAGCGATGGGCATGCCCCTGCCTGTGGTCGCGGGCATGATCATTTCCGGTGCATGTTTCGGCGACAAGATG
>JAGRIO010000120.1 GCA_020443225.1 Pseudomonadales bacterium | reverse complement strand
TCACCCTATGCAGAAAAAATGACAGGTACGAGGTGCCACCAACTCAGGACCGCTGTAGTACTGACCAGAGACCTGATGCGCACGACCGGCATCATAAGGTCAGCGGTCCGGAAGACCCTGTCGCTGCTGTCCTTTCCCAAGCGGTACTTTCTCAAGCTGCCCTTTCTCAAGCTGTCCTTTCTTACGCTGATGATCGCTCAGCCACTCCCTGCGGCACAGGATAAGCCTCCGGTACCCTGCAGCAGTGCTCAACACCGGGCATTTGACTTCTGGCTGGGAAACTGGACTGCCTATGACGAATCTGGCAAACGGCAGGGTAGCAACCATCTGAAGTCCATTCTTGATGGTTGTGCGATGCAGGAAAACTGGGACAGCGGCAAATTCAAAGGCACGAGTTACAATTTTTACGACCCGGTGCCAGACAAGTGGTACCAGACCTGGGTCGACAATCAGGGTGGTCACCTGTTCCTGCGTGGTGGTCTGGTGGGAAATGCCATGGTACTCGCGGGTGAGGCCAGCGATGAAAAGGGCAATCACTGGCAGGACCGTATCACCTGGACCCCCTTACCTGACGGGCGGGTACGCCAGCACTGGCAACGTACGGCTGACGGGGGACAGACCTGGCAGAATATCTTCGATGGCTATTATCAGAAAGCTGCAGAGTAGTAACATGGTGGCTGCAGCAGAGACGGGAAGTTGTTTTGAAGCATTTACTGATGGTCTATCACTCGAAGGATGGCTCAACCGGCAGAATGGCAGCAGCTGTCAGTCGGGGCGCGCGACATGAGGATCTCGAAACAGAGTTTCGGGAACTGACCGCATTTGAGGCCGGTCTTGATGACCTGTTGTGGGCAGATGGCCTGATCCTCGGTACGCCAGAGAACTTCGGCTATATGTCAGGTGCCATGAAGGACTTTCTGGACAGAGTCTTCTATCCCGCGGAAGGTAAGGTCGAAGGTCTGCCCTACGCCATTTTTGTCAAAGCCGGTAATGATGGCACCGGGGCCCTGACCAGCATCCGGCGCATCTGCAATGGCTTTCCGTTCAAAGAAGTTCAGGAACCGTTGATTGTCGCGGGCGACCTGACCGACGAGCATCTGGCACGCTGCGAGGAATTCGGTCTGTATATGGCTGCAGGTCTGGATTCATCCGTATTCTGATTAGCTGGCACACAGAGTTCCGGCGCCTGACAGGCAACAGGGTGCTTGTGCAGAACCCCATTATACTGTACATATAACCAGTATTAATCGCTGATCTGACGCCTGCCTCTTCACACGGCCCAGGGTCAGGAATTCTTATCAGACGGAACCACTCAGACCGAAGGAATCCCGTTCATGGCAGACAGAGAGCAAACGCCAGCCGGGCGCGATGCATTTAACAGCGCGGATTCGCGCCGCCGCCAACGGCACATCTCTGACAGCCTGGCCGCCAGTGGCAGAGAGGCGATAAAGGGGCGGGGAGCCATTACCAATCCGCACAATCGTTATCAGCCACTGCGACATGAAGAATTCGATGACGGCTGGTGGCAGGAAGCATCAGTTCAGAGACCGCAAACATTAACCCTGCCCGAACGCAGTAAGACCATCATTTCCACTAATTCCAGCCCGGACATTCCCTTCGATCAGTCAATCAATCCCTACCGCGGTTGTGAGCACGGCTGTATATACTGCTACGCCAGGCCCAGCCATGCCTACTGGGATATGTCCCCCGGTATCGATTTTGAAACCCGCATCATCACCCGACCCAATGCCGCCGCGTTACTGGGCGAGCATTTAGGCAAACCATCCTACGTATGCAAAAGCATCAATATCGGGGCCAATACCGATCCTTATCAGCCTCTGGAGGCCAGACTTCAAACCACGCGGCAATTGCTGGAAGTACTGCAGGCGCACCGGCACCCGTTTTCGGTGATAACCAAAAGCGCTCTGATCCTGAGAGACCTGGACATTTTAGCGTTCATGGCAGAGCGCAATCTGTGCAGTGTGGCTGTGAGTATCACGACCCTGGACAATGATCTGAAACGTCGTCTGGAACCAAGAACAGCTTCGCCCGCGGCCAGACTCAGAGTGGTTGAAACACTGGCGGCGGCTGATATACCCGTCGCCGTCATGGCAGCGCCGGTGATTCCGGCTATCAACGATCACGAGCTGGAAAAAATCATTGTGGCAGCGGCTGACGCTGGCGCCAGTTCCGTTAACTACATTCTGTTGCGTCTGCCCCTGGAAATCAGTCAGTTATTCCGGGAGTGGCTGGCGCTACATTTTCCTGATCGGGCGGACAAGGTCATGAGTCTGGTTCAGTCAGCGAGAGGCGGGCAGGACTATCAGGCTGGCTTTGGCAAGCGAATGACCGGCGAGGGCGTCTTCGCGCAGTTACTGGCCAGCCGTTTCACGATTGCACTGCGCAGGTACGGCCTGACACAGGCAAGCAACCATGGCAACCGGACTGAACTCGACACTTCCCAGTTCCGTCGATGTCCACAGCAGGGTGATCTGTTTATGACCTGAGGATTCTTATGCCCGTCAGTCACTGTGTTTCAGCGCTGTCTCATAGCGTCTGAGTTTATCGGGATTGCGAATGATCAGAATTCTGTGAATGACCCGCCCGTGGCCCTGTATCAGGGTGACAGAAGCTAGCGACCCATCTTCCCAGCCCAACAACGCGGGCTCACCGTTTACCCGACCTGAAGTCCAGCTGAAATGGTCACGGTGTTTGCGCATCACATGGCCCAGCACCGTGGTGACCCGTTCTATACCCAGTAGTGGAATACGGGCAGCAGAGGCTTTACCACCCCCGTCAGTATAGGCTTCGACCTGTTCAGAGAGTTCGAGCCCCAGCTGTTCAAAGTCGCCCGTCGCCATCGCTTCGCAGAAACGGGACATAATCTCTTCCACACCGTCAAAACCCAGGGTCTGCGGCTGATCAGCCAGACTCAGGCGATTCCTGGCCCGACGCAACAGCTGGCGCGAGTTCTGACTGCTGATGCGCAGTATTTCCGCGAGCTCCTGATGCTCCAGATCAAATGCTTCACGCAGGACGAAGACCGCCCGCTCCAGGGGTGAAAGCCGCTCCAGCAGGAATAACAGTCCCAGTCCCAGTGACTCCATGCTCTCGCTGGGATCGCGGGATTCGAAAGTCGGTTCCAGCGGCTCCGGTATCCAGGGTCCGGTGTAGTTCAGCTTATCAATCTTGCGCTTGCGCAACACATCAATACACAGGTGAGTCACCGTTTTCATCAGATAGGCTTGCGGGTGTTCTACCTTGTCCCGACTGACGCTGCGCCAGCGGAAGAAGGCATCCTGCACGATGTCTTCCGCCTCAGACCAGGAACCCAGCATACGGTAAGCCAGCCTGGTCATTGTATTTCGCTGCGACTCGAACTGGCGCAAATTCGCGGGCAACGCAAAAGTCCTTGCAGTGACAGGCATCATTCAGTTTCCACTCAGAAAGGTTCGCCGATATCCAGGCCAAACAGTGAAGCCGCGAGTCTTGCATATTCACTGTCAGGGGGGAACGGTGTGTCATAGAAAGTACCGCCGAGGCCCAGCAATCCCCATAAAAAACCAGCTGCCGCAGCGCTGGTGAGAACGCCTTGCAGACGCACTGGGCGAAGCCAGCGGCAAGTGCCGGTCAGATGGGGTATGGCCTGCGCCACACCAGCCAGTCCATGGTAAAACCCGGCCAGGGCCAACAGAAAATAATAGGGGTAGAAATAGCCAGGCAGGTACCAGAGGGTAAAACTGAGGCCTTCAAAGCCAGGGTGAATGCCATAAAAGAGGGAAGCACCTCGTGTAGCCAGAACATGACCGGCGATGGCCAGCAACAGGAACCAGCCCGCCAGTCGCTGCAGACGCTGGCGCACGGCAACGGGAGAGGGGCGCTTGCGCCGGCGTAACCAGCGCAACCGAAGGCTGCAGTAAATGTGTATGGTGAGTGGCACGAAGACCAGCAGGGTCTCACCGAGAGGATTCTGATACATCCCTCGAAGCACCGACTGAACCTGATTGTAGGCCTCAGCGCTGACAATGGCAGCCAGCAGATTGAGCAGATGCAGACTCAGAAACAATGTAAATACTGTTCCGGTCAGCATTTGCGCCTGCCGCAACCGGGTTTCGGTTACGGCCAGTGAATATCTTTCCGGAGATGATGCGGAGCTGGATCCCACGGTTCTGTCCCTTTTTCAGTTCTGTTGCCCGACAGGACGAAACAGGGCCAGCATTTGTGACAGGATAGCGGAAAATTTTATGGCGTTACCGGCGGGACCTCAGGCAAACACGATATTGACCCGACGGTTCTGTTTACCCTTATTCTCGATCTTGGATATCGTGACCTCACCAATCTCCGCTGTATTCTTCAGGTGAGTGCCACCGCAGGGCTGATAGTCAATGCCGTTGATCCGCACCATGCGGATAACGCCTGATCCGCGGGGCGGTTGTACGCTCATCGTCCGCACCAGTCCGGGATTGGCGTCAAGTTCTGCATCGGTAATAGATTCAAACGACAGATCCGTACCCTGACGTATCAGCGCATTCAGCTGGCTGGTCAGTTCTTCCTTGTCGAGCTGATGATCTCCCAGGTTGAAGTCCAGCCGCGATTTTTCCGCACCCACGGCACCGCCGGTGACGGGTACCGGAATGAGTGAGCCAAGCAGATGCATACAGGTGTGCATTTTCATGTGGGCATAGCGCCGCTCCCAGTCCAGGGACAGGGTCACTTCATCACCTGGCTGCAGTCCGGACTCATCCGTATCCAGCAAGTGAACAACGGTGTCCGGGTCATCACCTTTTCTGGTATCAATGATTGCGATCTCCCGGTCAGCGTGGTGCAGGGTACCGGTGTCACCGGGCTGTCCTCCACCCATGGGATAGAAAATCGTGGCATCCAGTATCAGCTGATTTCCTGAAACGGAGATCACGCTGGTCTGCAAAGTTTGCAGGTAGCTGTCTTCAATGAATACTTTACGGGTCATATTGCGTGCACTTCTGGTTTTATCAGCCCGGTAATCTATCACACAGCGCCCGGGTCCTGAAAAACTTCAGGGCCAGGCGCCCGAGCCGGAATCAGCCTGACAGGCCGGAGATGATCGGCCACCGTCGCGCGGAAAACCTTCCGCAAAACTGTCACTGTTCAGGTTATCGAGGGGGAAAATCGGCCGCCGGACATTCTCAAACCTCAACTGGGAGTAGTCAGAAGTGCACACGCCAACGCCAGCACACTCTACGATGGCTCTGGCAACCGGTCGGAAGGTTGCCCGGTAATGAATCCGGCTTTTCAGCATCAGAAAGCGTTTACGTAAGGGGTCGATGCCGAGACTGGTAAAACACCCCAGATCATAAGGTTCCACATGCTGAGATATCACAATGATCTGTACCTTACCTGTATCCAGAACCGCCGTGGTTCCCATGCTGAGAGTAGATCCGGTACTCATGGGACCAGTCACGATAAAGTCGCCATCACTGATCACCCTTACTTTGCCGGTCACTTCCAGTGGATGGCTCTGAACGGCCAGGGCATCCATAAAAAATTTGCCACCCAGTGAGACGGTAATTTCATTGCCAACACCGGCTGCCACCATCTCCTGCACTGCCTGTGGATCATAAATGCCGAAAACCGCAACGTCTTCCAGCTCCTGGCGCAGGATTTCTTCCAGTACCTCAGTCGTGTCCATTGTGCCGCCAGAGGCCGTGTTGTCATAGTGATCCAGCAAAATTACCGGTCCATCACCAGAGCCGAGGGCGAGATGCGCAGCTTCAGTCACTGAGTCCTGCAGTGGTTTCAGCTTATAAACAAATTTCTCCCGGTCTTTCCACGCCATTTCCAGCAGTTCATCCCGAATGGCTTCTGCACGGGCAAGGTCATCGTCTGTTGTTACCACAACACTCAAACCGGCATTGCGGATATCAGCATGAGGAAAACCGGTAAACAGACTGACTGCAAGGGCCTCCCGACGCTCAAGTTCAGCAACCCGTTGCTGCAGCTTCTTGTTGGGAAAGTCATCCGTACCCTGACGCATGACATGGGGTAACATCGGGCAATTACCCCAGGCCATGACCGGGTTCACCTCACCGTTGAGCATACGCAGGAGAATTCTTGCGGCACGTTCACCAGTCTGAAACATATCAACATGGGGGTAGGTCTGAAAACCGGTGATAACTGAAGCATTTTCGACCATGGCAGGGTAGAGATTAGCGTGCATATCCAGCGCTACGCCGACCGGAATACCCGGTCGCGCCAGACGTAGTCTTTCCAGCAGCGCGCCTTCACCGTCTTCCAGGCTCTGGGTCACCATGGCGCCGTGAAGTTCCAGCAGAATACCGTCACAGTCCCCGGCTGCGTTAACAATCGCATCGCAGATGTACTGATAGGCATCGTCATCTACAGGGCCTGAAGGCGGAGCACCGGCAGCAATGGGAGTAATGATTTCGGCCCCTGCAGCTTCAGCCACCGACAACATGCCACCCATTGCCAGTGCCCGGCCGCTGATCTCATGGCGCGCAGCAGCGTTTTCCGGCGGATTCTGACGGCCATTGCCAAACCGGACCAGCGGCGTCGGTACTGGCGAAAATGTGTTGGTTTCATGACTCATCATGGCGACCAGTAGCTTCATAACAGACCTCTCAGGTGACGGTGTGGTTACATTACGCGCACCGTTTTAGCCATTCAACCGCGATCTCTGATCCATCTGGTACAAAATCACAGCTTCTGTTGAAATACTGAAAAGCGTATAAAGAATCCAACAATAAAGAGAGAAAACGGCCATGAGTTTAAAGAGTTCTATCTGTGATGTGTTTGGTATTGAGTACCCCATTGTGCTGGCGGGAATGGGGGGTGCCAGCACCCCGGAACTGGCGGCTGCGGTCAGCAACGCCGGTGGTCTGGGCGTACTGGGTGCCGCTGCCTGTCAGCCAGAGCAGTTACGGGAGTGGATTCAGCGTACCCGCAGCCTGACAGACAAACCCTTTGGAGTTGATACCTTACTACCAGCCTCGGTACGACGGGCTGCCCAGAAGGGTGCCGGAGAAGGTGAGGATCCGATGGAAGCCCTGAAAGGTCATATGGCCTTTGCCCAGTCCTTTATGGAACGGGAAGGGCTGGAGAAATACACGGCACCTGCCAGGAATGAATCAGGGTCCAATCTGCAGGTCTTCAGCAAAGAATTCTTTGATGCTCAGATGCAGGTCATTATCGAGGAGAAAGTCCCGGTATATGCCGCAGGTCTGGGTAATCCCGGCCCCTGGATGGAAGAGTTCCGCTATAACGGTACCAGGGTTATGGCGGTCGTTGGCGCGGTACGGCATGCTGTTCAGGTTGCCTCGATCAGGCTCGATGCGATTGTAGCTCAGGGTCATGACGCCGGCGGACACAACTCGCCGGTAGGCACTATGGCGCTGGTACCTCAGGTCGTGGATGCAGTCGGTGATATCCCGGTGCTCGGTGCCGGTGGAATCAGCGATGGTCGTGGCGTTGCAGCGGTGATGATGCTGGGTGCGGCTGGTGCATGGATTGGTTCGGCATTTCTGGCTGCAGAGGAATCCGGCATTCTGCCGCATCAGCGACAGGCGATTGTTGATTCAACGGAAGAGGGCACAGTCATCTCCCGCTCTGTCACCGGCAAGCCAGCACGGATAATTCGCAGCAAGTGGACCGATGCCTGGGAGCAGGCTGATATTTCACCCCTGCCTATGCCTTTTCAGGGCATGGTTTCAGGGCAGGTCATGGCGGCCGCCAGTCGTGACGGCCGTGCCGATGTGAATCCCGGTTTTGCCGGCCAGGGCATTGGTATGATCAACAAGGTCAGACCTGCGCGGGAGATTATGGAGGATATCGTAGCCTCTGCAGAAGCGACCCTGTCGCGGGCAACCTACTTTATCTGAGCTTCGCTGTTCCGGACGAGGCGGACGGCCTGCGCAGTTCGCTCCGCCGACTGCCTCACCCCGCGACAGCCACCCTGTTGAGGATGTCCCACAACATCCTCACATATTCATAATAGGGTTCCACCCGCAGGTACTCATCGTTCCCGTGGACACCATTGTCATCACCCATCACCAGACCAGGCCCGAATCCGTAAGAAGGAATACCTACAGAACGCAGTTGCGCAGAATCGGTTGCCCCCGTCAGCATGCTGGGCAGCACCACGGCTTCCGGGTGCCGGTTCCTGATCACTTCTTCAAAGGCAGCAAACAGTTCCGTAGACAATGGGGCGGGCAAATGGGCTGGTCGGGTCACTTTCATGGGCAGAATTTCCACCCGCGGATCATTGATGATCCCGGCAATGGCTTCAAACATCACTTCAGGGTCTGTGCCAGGCAGTGCGCGGATGTCCAGAGTTGCCTCAGCGGCAGAGGGGATAACATTACGCTGATAACCTCCTTCAATGATGGTTGGCACCACAGAAGTACGGATGATAGAGAAATAGGAAGGATTGATATCCCGCAATTGCTCCTGTACTTCCAGCGACGGATTGGGAGCCAGAATAGCCCGGTAAACATCGGCTTCCGCCTTAGGCCGGCTTAAGGAGAGGCGATGAAAGAAGGTCCGGGTTGTCTCGTTAAGTTCCATTGGCAGCGGTGTATGGAACAGGCGGGAGACAGCCGTGGACAGCACGCCGATGGCGTTATCCCTTGTTGGCACTGAACCATGCCCGGCCACACCATGCACCACCAGTCGTGCCCGTCTGGGTGTTTTCTCTGCGGTGCTGATATAAAAATTGACATACTGACCGGTGGCCGGATCAATATATCCCCGTCCACCCTCATTCAGGGCAAATTCCGCCTGAATGTCCTGCAGATGATTTTCCACCATGTAAGTAATGCCGAGGGTGCCGCCGGCTTCTTCATCGGCGACCCCCAGAAAAATGACGTCCCGGTCCAGAACAACGCCGGACTTTTTCAGCGCAGCCATCACGGCAAAGGAACCAGCCACAATACCCTTGTCGTCGGCAGCCCCGCGCCCAAAGATTTTGCCGTCACTGACCTCACCGCCAAACGGGTCAAAGGTCCAGTTTTCACGCTCCACCGTGACAACATCCGTGTGGCCGAGCAACAGAATGGGGCGTTTGCTGCCGTTACCTTTCAGGCGCGCGACGATGCTGGTGCGGCCCGGGACCGGCTCGTAGACTTTCCAGGGGATATCCAGCGCTTCAAACCGCCTGGCCAGATAACTCGCTGCCAGATGCTCGTTGCCCGCTGGCTGAGAGGTATCAAGCCGGATCAGATCCACCAGAGTTTGCAGCGCATCCTTCTCTACCTGCTGCCAGTCAGGCTGTGCGGCATGACAGAAAACCGGAAAGAGGAGGACCAGGGTGGAGAATAGACGTTTCATAATCGTGCCAGACTGCTGAATGAAGACGAAGAATAACGCGCCACTTGCCGGAAGTCAGCTGCTCCTCTGGTTTGCACTTTGGCAATGAAAAGCCGAATATCCGGGTTTAACGGCTCGAACACTCGGATCAAACAGTGACCTACCGGCCAGCGACATACCGGCTTGAACCACTCACAGCAGCGCAGGCCAGAGACATTCTGGGCTGGCAGTATCCCGAGCCTTATGATTTTTACAATCCACCGCCGCTGCTCCGTCCTGATGAAGACTATATCCGCGAGTTTCTGAACCCCGAGTATCAGTTCCATGCGGTCCTCTCAGAACAGGCTGATTTTGTCGGCTTCTGCTCCTTTGGCCTCGACGGGCAGGTGCCCGGCGGCACCTATGATGATTCTGCCCTTGATATCGGGCTGGGCATGCGCCCGGAACTCACCGGGCAGGGGCGGGGTGCCAGCTTCTTCCACGCTATCATGAACTACGCCACCGAACGGTTCGAAGCCAGTGCACTACGCCTGACGGTTGCCTGTTTCAATACCAGGGCCATTCGCCTTTATGAACAGTTTGGCTTTCGCACTGAACGTACATTTCAGGAGCCGGCTTCCTGGGTGGATTTTCAGATCATGCGGCGGGACCTTCAGCAGTGAGAGCAAGGTTGTGGTTGCTACTGAGCCTTTGCTGGGCTGGCTCTGTCTCTGCGGCAGAAGCCACTACGGCACCTGAAGCACAGCTACGGCTGCAGGCCCTGGCGCTGATATCCCGGGACGATGCACAGTCAGCCATCAGCTTCATATCCGGCC
>JAGRIO010000119.1 GCA_020443225.1 Pseudomonadales bacterium | reverse complement strand
ATTTGAGCCAGCTTGCCTGCAGTTCCATGAAAACGAGCGAATGGTAAAAACCGCGAGCTTTCAGCAGGTACGCCAGCCGCTGTACAAAACTTCCCGGGCCCGCTGGCGGAACTACCAGCGGCAACTCCGGCCGCTGGCAGGCATTATCGGGTATCCGCTGGAGACCCCGGTCTCCATTACGGCGGTCAACCGTCTGAGGTGAGGATTATCGCTGGTTTTCTGCCAGCGTAACGCCGGCATCTTTCAACCGCTGAAGCTTTTCTGCCGGATACCCCAACAGATCGGAAAGCACCTGCTCGTTGTGTTCACCCAGGTGTGGCGCGCCGCTGCGAACGCCACTGTTCGCTCCAGAGAAGCGGTATGGGCTCTGGAACACCGGGCGGGTTCCGCCGGCCCGGTCGTCGATTTCAACAATGCTGCCACGGTGCCGCAGGGTGGGGGATGTACCGAGGCAGGTGGTCGTGGTCTGCACATCGCCCCAGGCAAGGTTGGCTCTGTCCAGTGCCCCGATCAGTGCCTCGCGGGTTTCGAATGACGCCAGGTAGTCCGCCGCTTTCTGGCGACGCAGGCTGATTTTGTCTTCCAGTGGCGCACCTTCCGGAGTAGGGTCATCGACGCCCAGCACTTCGTTCATCATGCGCCAGATATGGCGAAAATCCCCTGCAATGATGATCGGACCAGACTGAGTCTGCCACACCTCACTGGCTCCGTTCCCGATAACTTTGGCATCGTCCAGATAGTAGTGGGTGTGGTCGTCGGTCGCCAGCATCGCGTCCACCATACAAATGTCTATATGTTGTCCGGTCCCGGTTCGTTGTTTCTGGTGCAGGGCAGCCAGCAGACCTACCAGACCATGCAGACCCGCATTGGTATCTGCAAAAGACATACACATTTCAGCAGGGGTGCTGTTCGCTTTATCTGACTGACGCTGAATAGCACCGGTTTCTGCGTGGATGATAGGCGCATAGGCAGCACGCTGGGATTCCGGCCCGGCCTGTCCAAATCCGGAGATGCTGAGCATGATGACTGCCGGATTGGTCGCATGGATGACATCCCAGCCAATACCGAGGCGGTCCATGACGCCAGGCCTGAAATTTTCAATAACGAGGTCGACGTTACGGACCAGGTCCAGAATGATCTGCTTGCCCTCTTCTTTGCGCAGATCCACACACAGATTGCGCTTACCGGCATTTTGCTGATTGTAATAACCGGAAACAGGACCAACCTTGCGGCCCCAGTTGCGGGTGACATCCCGGTCTGGTGGTTCGACCTTGATGACGTCGGCCCCCAGATCTGCAAGCATGCGGCCAGCAAAGGGGCCGGCGAGAACCCTGGAAAGATCCAGTACCCTGATATCTGAAAGTGGATAGTCCGCAGTCATATTTTTCCCTCAATGAATTATGTTTATCCGGTTGGTGCCGACAGTCTGGTAGCAATTTTCGGCGTGGCTCCCGCAGAAGCCATACATCCGGCCAAAGAGTGTGGCAAACTACCAGCCAATAAACAATTCTGTGCTGGAGACATGAAGTGGAAGCAAAGTCCTGGCGACAACTGGAACAGGATAATCCGGGACTGGCAGCTTTCGGTGCCAGTCGCATTGACGGCAAAGTCGCGTATATGGCGACTTTACAGGACAGCGGCTGGCCCAGAGCCCAGCCGGTTACGCCCATCATTGGTCATGGTCGGTGCTTTGTTTTTGTTGACCCTGACTCCCGGAAAGCGAAGGATCTGAAACGATCGGGCAAGTTCAGTCTGCACTGCGGCATGAGCGATTCTTCCGGCAGCAGTGGGGAGTTTCAGATGACCGGCACAGCGACACTTAATGAGAACTCTGAGGTCCGGCTGCAGGCAGAGTCTGTCAGCAACTTCAGACCCGCTGCACGATCGTTGCTCTTCGAATTGTTAATCCATGAAGTTCAGGCGACTTCATACCGGGGCGGCCGTCCCGATCGTCAGCGCTGGCATTCGGGTACCACGGAAACTGTGGTCTGATTCATGGACGGTATCCACGATCTGGGCGGAAAGGCGGGCTTCAGTGATATCGGCTTTCGGCCTGGTGAGCCTTATGAAGCGTTTCATGAGCGCTGGGAGGCGGTTGTATTCACTATCGTCATGACTTCCCCACGGTTTGGGGCTTACCGTTCCGTGGATGAGTTCAGACATGGTGTAGAGCGCATCGACCCGCAGGCGTATCTGTCTCATGGATACTATGGCCGCTGGCTGGGTGGTATCGAGACCCTGCTGACAGAGAAAGGACTGTTGGCGGCCGGGGAGGTTGACCGGGCTGTGCAGGAAGTCAGTGGGCAAGTACAGCCACCCGCTGCAGCGAGACCTGGCAGTGAGGCACAGATAGCCATGCCTGATTACCAGCCTGGCGCCGCGCCATTGTTTCAGACGGGTGATCGGGTGAAGACCACCAGACTCAGCACTGAAGGTCATACGCGGCTGCCTGCTTACGGTCGCGGCAAGACCGGGAAAATTACCGCAGTGCATGGTTTGTGGCCTTTACCGGATTTTACTGCACACTTTGCGGGTGGCCGGCAAGCCTGGTTGTACACCGTCAGTTTTGCTGCATCAGCCCTGTATCTGGAAGGCGATGATGACGTTGTCATTCATCTCGATCTGTTTGAATCCTATCTTGAACCCTGTCAGCCACCTACGGTGGTGATGGACAGTTGCGGAGCTGCCAGTGAATAAGCCAGAAGAACATCATCATGATTCGCCTGCGGCGTTGCGGGCAGAGGCTCTCGAACAGCTGCTGACAGCGAAAGGTTTGCTGACTGCCGAGGCAATCGACAATGTGATTGAACAGTTTCAGGAACGGGTGGGGCCGCTGAATGGAGCCCGGATTGTCGCCAGGGCCTGGACAGATCCGGATTTCAGGGGGCGACTGCTTGAGGATGGCACCCGGGCCATTGAGCCCTGGGCTTTTGAAGGTGGGCAGGTAGATAAGCTGGTAGTGGTTGCCAATGAACCCGGTGTTCACAACGTCGTGGTCTGCACATTGTGCTCGTGCTATCCCTGGGCCCTGCTTGGGTTACCACCCAAATGGTACAAGGATCCCGCTTACCGGTCTGGCATTGTGCGTCAGCCGCGGCGGGTGCTGGCAGAAATGGGCCTGCAGTTACCCGAAGCTACCCGGATTAATGTGTGGGACTCGAGCGCCGAAATCAGATATCTGGTACTTCCCGAGCAGCCGTCTGGCACCGAAGGTATGTCAGAGGAAGAACTCACAGCGCTGGTAACCCGTGATGCAATGATCGGTGTGGCGGTCCTTTAGCAGCGGCCGCACAGGAAACCTGAATGGAGAAAGAGATGGATAGCGCTGATCTGACCGGACCCCTGACGCCGCCGATGGCAAATGGCGAACTGGTCTTTGACGCACCCTGGCAGGGCAGAGTCTTCGGTATGGCCAATCTGCTGCATCAGGCTGGATTCTTTCCCTGGTCAGAGTTTCAGGCCGCGCTGATTTCAGTCATCGGTGATTGGCAGGCAACCCATGCAGAAGAGGATCCTTATCCCTATTACGAGTTGTTTCTGCAGGCCCTGCTGAATGTCCTGCGACATAATCAATGTCTGGATACAGTTCAGCTGGAAGCTCTGGTCCATGAGCTCACTCAGCGACCACATGGTCATGACCACTAACGCCGGTCTTCAACCTCTACCTTATCGACGACCAGTTCAGAAATCACCTTTCTGACCCCGGATGTATTGCGTGCGATTTCTATTGCCGCTGATTTAGCTCTGGCCGAGTTGACGGTGCCTTTCAGCACGACGACGTTCTCGTAGGTATCCACGTTGATGTCCAGCGCGCTGACATCACTGCTGGCGATCAGCTTGCTTTTCACCTTTGTCGTGATGACGCCATCATCGGCAATCTGACCGGCGCTACGGGGATCTTTGCCTATATAGTAACCACCGGCAGCGGCGCCGCCCGCGACCGCCGCAACGCAACCAGAAAGGCAGACACTGATTGCAGCCAGGATCAGAATTCGGTTCAGTATTTTCACGCGTCTCTCCACAACTGGAACTACAATTATAAAGAAACCTTCTGGAAATCCTATTGTGTCCCGACTGAGCGTAGCAGAACTCGCGATATTACTGATTGAACCCTCACAGACTCAGCGTCGTATCATCAGCAATCAGCTGGTGTCTGCCGGCGCGCTCAACGTGGAAGCCGTTTCCGGCCCTGAGGAAGCCTGGATCAGTCTGAAGCAGGCAGCGCCGGACCTGGTCATCTCGTCCATGTATTTTGGTGGTTCGACAGGTTCTGACTTTGTCCGCCGGATGAGGAGTGATCCGGATCTGGAAACAACCCCCTTTATTCTGATATCCAGCGAGAGCAAGTGGGAGTCTCTGGATCCGGTGAAGCAGGCGGGTGTGATGGCTATTCTGCCGAAACCCTTTGATGTCAAGGACCTCACGATTGCGCTGGAAGCCGTTGCAGAGATTTCCGCAGATGATTATCTTGATTCCGGTCTCGACACTGATGCCATCAGGGTGCTGGTGGTTGATGACAGCCTGACGTCGAGAAAGCACATCATCAAATTGCTCGAGAAGATCGGTCTGGAGCAGGTTGAGTCAGCAAATGACGGAACCGAGGCGGTGGAACTTCTGGAATCCTCGGTTTTTGATCTGGTTATTACCGATTACAACATGCCGGAAATGGACGGCCAGAAGCTGACTGAGCATATTCGGCAGCGATCGGACCAGAGCAGTATCCCGATTCTGATGATTACATCTGAAGCTGATGAATCAAGACTGGATGCGGTTTATAAGTCCGGCGTCTCCGCAATCTGCGACAAACCGTTTGATCAGGCTCATATTCGCGGTCTGATTAATCAGATGATGAGTTGATAGTGCTCAGGCGGTAGATGTCCGGCCATAGTGCGGCAGGGTATGTTTTATAGTGTTCTGCCGCTGCAAACCACTGCTTCTTTTGTGCTTCGCTGGCATCACCAATGACTGCATTCATTTCACTGAAGCCGGTATAGGCCGCTGCCAGCGTCGCTGGCGAATAGTGGATGGTGTCCAGTGCCTGAGTAACAGCGTTGCTGCTGAGTGTGGTATGGGTGGTGAGAAATGACCGGACCTGTTTGTCGGTCCAGGCCAACTCATGGACACCGGTATCAGCAGCGGCCAGTGCGGTCTGACTTGCCAGCACAGACAGGATGCCCAGACGGTCCGGCAATGGCAGGCTTTTATCCTGAAGCTTTGAATGCATTTTGATCAGACCGGTGCCGACCCTGAATGGCGCGCTTGCCCGGTGCGTGGTTACTGGCGTCGCTAACGCCAGGGTGATACGTGGTGCCCATTCAAATAATGGTATGGCGGAAAGTTCCCCGGTATTCACCAGCAGAAGCGTATTCCCTGCTGGCGCTTGTGTCAGACGGAATGCCTCAGCATGTTGATTCGGCGCCGGGCTGAGGTTTAACAGTGCCGGCAGCGAGCCAGGATGTGCGGGTTGATAGAGCTGCTCCAGCCAGGCTGTCAGCGCATTCAGTGTCTGATGAGTACTCAGTGATGGGGTCGACAAATAATTAGAGGGGTCAGACCTGATAGTCTCTGCCCAGCTACCCTGCAAACTCCCATAGCGGAATCTCACCAGGCTGTTGAGCGATGTCTCCAGTGCCTCCAGATCCTGCACGGCCTGTTGATGAAGCTGCGCAGCGCTGCGCTGCGTACCGAGATTGCTGACCAGCCGGTGCGAATAGTATTGCCGTGAATTTAGCGCAGCTGCAGAAGAGTCATGGGCTGGGCTCGACTTACTTTTTTGTGGCGGCGCATCACATTTCAGCGTCGCTAGAATTTCCGGCATCGCCGGCCAGACCTGTCTGTCCAGCCACTCTGTGAGCTCTGTACGGTCATTAAGAGAAATCTCAAAGGGCCGGGAGAAGTCATATGCCTTGAGCCACTGTGCGGTGTTTCGCACCTGTGACAGCGCATCCAGGCGCGCCTGACAATCTGCAACATCGTAGTCCGGATGGCGATGGCGAACCTCTGCTGATGCGTACGCCAGCCAGGCTTCAAGGTTTGCTCTGGTGGACTCGCTCATAGCACGTTCGTTGATGGCCGGCGCAAGCAAATCTGCCAGTTGGTTAAGCGGATCGTTTATGGGACTGAAGCCGCTATCGCTTCCGTAGAACTGTAACCGGTTTCTGGTTGCCATCAGGCTATAGCGCCAGAATGCGAGCTGCAGTTTGAGCTGTCCATTCAGCAGACTTTCATTCAGCGAGGCTGTCTGCTCAACGAATTGTTGCAGCAAATTTTTTTCTGATTCCAATCTTCGCAGGTCCGGTGAGCGCTCTGGCGGTAATTCAGCGAGCGCCTGTTCCAGTTGCCTGATCAGCCTACTGGCGATGGCGTTCTCCATATTCCTGATTAACTGCGGGTTAGCCGGCGCTTCAGCAACGGCTGCCAGGCTCAGCGCACTGAGAAAGGCAAATGAGAGAATTGAAGTTCTTATTCTCCGGAAGTGCCGAGTAGAGGGGATGGGAAAAAAGACCGATAAGCCGCGGATGCGCGAGCCAGCGGTATTTGAGGCCTGGATCAGCTCAGGCCACCAGAGTGTCTGCGATTTGATTCTCGATGTTCTCAAAACGGGCAATGAGCTCTTCGGTAGATGCGAGAACCGCATCATAAGAAGCGGCATTGAGTGAGTTCATAGACCTGACATTGATCAGAAGGTTCAGCTTGCTGGCCTTTATGGCGGCGATAAATAAACTGGCGGCAATACCTGTATCAGTAACGAGATTTTTATTGCCAATTTCAACCAGGAGAGACAAAGCCGGTTCCAGGTGGGCGATTTCCCTGACGATTTCTGCCGGTACAGCAGCGGCTGCCTGAAGGGACGTCTGTATTGCATCCGTGCGAGCGAGTTTGTCGGGCTCGCTCTGGCGTGGCAAGCGGTAAGCCGCCATCACTGAGTTAAAGGCGTCGATATCCTGCTGGATCATTTCAAGAAAGCTGTCTCTGCGGTCCGGCAGGGAACTCAGCAGAGGAGCCTTTGCCATGTCATGGCCGTCTGTGAAATTCAGCACCATTAGCATAAGAGCGACCCCCTGACTGGCTGTCAGGGCGGCCGCGGCGCCCCCGCCGGGTGCCGATGTACCAGCAGATAATGCTGTCAGGTAGTCTGAAACGGGTAACTTTGTGTAGTCGGTCATGGCTGATGAAAATTCCGGTAAAGCCGGATCGTGTTTCGCATACACATAGCAACGGTCATCGGACCAACCCGGGGAACAAAAATATCAGTATGAGTCTCAATGTCTTTTTCAAAATTCGGAATGCTGGAAAAGTTCAGACAAACCGTTCCGGGCCTGACCTCAGATGCGTTGATTTTACGGAACTTAGCAGTGGGTACCCCGGTAATGATGATGTCTGATTCTGCCAGTGCGGCACTGCGGCTGATGTTGGTTTCATAGGGCCGTGCGTTTTCAAATAACAAAGGGCCGTTTTCGTCGAATGAATAAACCTTACCACCATCGTTAGACATCATGACGGCCAGTGGCCGGCCGATCACTTCACTACGATTAAATATGGTCACAGTTTTACCCGCGATGGGCTTTTCAACATTCTCGTAAACACCGATCTCTGTCAGCATTTTTATAATAGCCAGCGGTGTACAGGGTAGCAGGGCTTTTTTCGTCGGATCCCCTGGAACCGCCAGACGATCATTCGCATAGAGTTTGCGGGTCCAGAACTGACTGCCTGCTTCGATGTCTTTGCGATAGTCGACCTGATTCCTCAGATAATCATCTTGCTGATTGTGAAACACAGGGAAGTAAATGAAGATGCCGTGAACACCCGGCTCCTCGTTAGCAGCCATGATTGCCGCCTCCAGATCCAGTCGGGTAACTTCCCGCAGATCATAGTCCATGCCCACATCATCGAACTTTTGCTGGGTGGCTCTGGCGTAAGCCAGTGAAGGTTTGTCCTGCGATGCGATCAGGCCGACAACTTTGAGTCGTTCCGGTAGCGAGGCCAACTCTTCCCGTGCTTCCTGTATGTACTTGCGCGCCAGACTGGTGGCATCAATTTCCTGTTTCATCAAAGATTTCAGTCATTCTCTAGGTCATATTTATGTTTTTGACGCGAAATCGCACCCAGGTAGCCCTTATGGTGTCTTTTGCCATATTCCGCAGAGGTAAATCCTTTCAGTTCAAGCAATGTCAGGGCGATTGAATCGCTGATCGCCTGCATTACGGCGATGGAAGCACTGGGGGTAAGCTTCAGAGGGCAGGGTTCTTCAATTTCACCGCCCATATCAAGAACCAGCAAGCTCATATCACGTAGCGGTGAATCAACGTGTGAGGTGATGCCAATGACGCTTTTGGCTCCCAGCGCCCTGGCATTCTCAAGCATTTCGAGAACCTCGATTGACTTTCCACTGGTAGAGAACGCGATAATGATGTCTTCCGCACTGATCATTCCAAGGTCGCCATGACCGGCCTCTGCCGGGTGCACAAAAAATGCGGGTGTGCCGGTCGAGGAAAGTGTGGCAGCAAACTTCTGAGCAATGTAACCGGCTTTTCCTATTCCCGTTGTAATGACTTTCCCCGGGTTTTCCAGCAGCAGATTGACGGCAGTTTCAAATTCGCTGGTGACTTCAATATTGGCGATAGCTTCAGCTTCCTTGCGGATAATGAAGGCCATTTTTTCTCTGATATTCACGGAAAACTCGCTGAAGGTAGCTTCGGACGGGTCATTATACTTGATCATAGCCCGGCTGTAGCATGTAATCAGGCTTCAACTTTCAAACTCATGGATATTCACGATGAAAATAATTGGCAACATTCAGCCGGAAGACGACTATACCCATCTGTTGGGTCCTGAAGAAAACTTCAATGAATCGGTGTACTTCAACTTCTTTGATAAGCACAGTAACCGGGGTGGATTTATAAGAATTGGTAATCGCGCCAACGAAGGCTATGCGGAAATGACGGTCATCGTCTACAACGACGATGGTTCAGCGCTGTTTAATTACAAGAAGCCGGAAATCAGCTCGAATGATGGCTGGAATGCTGGTGGTGCCGCTGTCGAAGTTGTCGTACCTGGGCAACATATCATCACAACCTATGAAGGCTCTGCTCTGTACATGGCAGATCCCCGGGACATGAAAGATCCTGGTAAGGCGTTCAAGGGAAACCCGTTCAAAGCGATCAGACTCGTTCTGAATCATTACGGTGTCGGTCCTATGTACGGCCATGTAGGTGAACCTGGCGATGGCAATGACTTTGCCCGTGCACACTATGAGCAACACATGAGAGTAGAAGGTACGCTCGAGATTGAAGGAGAGCCTGCGATCAGTATTCAGGGTAATGGACTTCGTGATCATTCATGGGGACCGCGTTACTGGCAGTCCATCAGATCCTATCGCTGGATAACCGGCAACTTCGGAGATGATATGGGCATGGTACTGTCCATCGTGGGTGACCGCCGTGGGGGTATGTTTCACAAGGGCGAGGAATTCATCAAGGTGACAGAAATTACCCTCAGTACTGATTATGAAGAGAATACGTCGTTCCATCAGCACCTGGTAGCGAATGTGACACTGGAAAATGGTGACAAACACCGTATCGAAGGACAGGTGAAGGGTTTTATACCGTTGAGAAACCGACGATCAGACCAGATTACCTATATTGGTGAAGGGATGACGGAATATACGCTGGACAGTGAGCGCGTAGGCTACGGCTTGAGTGAGTACCTTGATCAGCCAGGAGATGAAATTCCAAACGACTGATTGGTCGGATTGCGAAGCTGATCGTCGGACATCTGTATCTGTTTTTGGTACAGATGCAGGTTGTTCAACGCCCATGACTTACTGTCCGTGACTGACCGTCCGTGACTGACCGTCCGTGACTGACCGTCCGTGACTAACCGTTCCTGATGTCTTGCCGAACTACCGCACACAATATCAGTTACTCTGGTTGCTACCCGATCAGTCAACCCTGAAATTCAGGCAAAAAAAAGGGGCGAACAATCGCCCCTTTTTTGTGTTCTGTCGAACAGATCTTAGAAGATTCTGGCAGGCAGAGCCTGAACGGAACCATCTGAGTAAGTAACCACACCATTGTTATCCAGTGTTGCGGTTGCTGTACCGTTCACAGTAAATGTACCAATGACGTTGTTCTCTCCGACGACGACGTTACCATTGGTTACGTTGATCGTCAGGGTCGCACCGTTACCGTCGGTAATAGTGTCA
>JAGRIO010000011.1 GCA_020443225.1 Pseudomonadales bacterium | reverse complement strand
CAGCGATTGCCTATCCGAGTTATCAGTCCTACACCTGTGATACCTACAAGAACCAGGCAGTTGCCGATCTGAAAGTCTGTGCGCTTGCCATTGATCGCTACTACAGCAACGGTTTTACCTATGTAGGGGCGGTCGTTGACGGGACAGCTAATACCCTCTGCTCCAACCGCTCTCCCGCTGAGGGCGCGGTGAAGTTCAATATCACACTGACATCCGCGACGCTCAATGATTTTACCTTGCAGGCAGCGCCGGTGACTGGCTCCAGCTGTGGCTCCACTGTTCGCCTGACCGCCGATGGCACTCTGACGGAACTCTGATTCCAGATCCTGTCCGGGTCCCCGCACGATGTTTCGTGACCGGGGGCTCAGGTACGCGGCGCTAAGCGTCCTACGCTCCTACCGTTTGTCAGGCTAACCAGCACTCTTATCGACCGACGAGCGGTAGTTGCAGCCGCTTCAAATACAATTCCCTGTTCGTATAAAAGGATGTTTGATGAGTACCCGACCTCGCTTCACTTGCCGCGTGGGTAAGCGTTCCAACGCCGGTATGACACTGATTGAACTGATGGTTGGATTGGTGATTATCGGTATTGGGATGACCATTGCCGTGCCCAGCTTCAATGGCATGATCGCCAGAAACCAGATCGCCGCGCAGGTTAACGAGATGTTGACCGCACTTAACTACGCCCGCAGTGAAGCCAGCAAGGCTGGATCTACCGTGAGCCTTCAGGCCGTTGGAGGTGATGGCGCGAATGAGTTTGGTACGGGCTATTGTGTGGTGCTCGGCAACCCCGGCGATTGTTCAGGCGCGGTGATTCGCCGATTTCCCGCGCTTTCTGGCGGTAGCACCCTCAACCTGGTTTCCGACGGCGGTGCCAATTCCATCCAGTTCAACGCTCTGGGTGGCGTCGCAGATGAAACGTCAAAGTCTCTGGATCTGTGCCGCACCGGACAACAGGGTCGACGGATTTTCATCAGCCCGATTGGTCGCTCAAGTTCCCACCGGCCAGACGACCCGGACGCTGCCAAGCGCCCGGTGTGTAACTAGGAGGCAGGATGCAGAATAAAACCAGGCGATTGGCCTCACGGCAGCAGGGCGTTTCTCTGATTGAAGTGTTGGTAGCGGTGCTGATTGTTGCCGTAGGAATTCTGGGTGTCGCGGGTTTGCAGGTCGTCAGCCTGCAGCAGAACCGCAGTGCCCTGCTTCGTGCCGAAGCGTTGCAGTTGGGTAACGACATTCTTGATCGCATGCGCGCCAATCCACTGACCGACTATGCGCCCGTCGCTCTGACAGACGCACCATCTTCATCGGTTAATTGCATTACCAACGCCTGCGACCGTAATGGTATGGCGGAATACGATATTGCTCAGTGGAAGTGCAGTATTAACTCTACGCTGGACCCGGATACCGGCGAACAGCACCCTGTTTGTATCAGTTTCGGTATTGTTGGCTCACTTCCCGGCGGGGCGGGTTCTATTACAAAATCAGGAACGGTGCATGAAATTGTTGTGGAATGGACGGACGACCGGGGTGGTAACAAATCATCGGTGACCCTTCGTACCCAAACGGAGGCTATCTGATATGCAGCGTTCCCGGGGTTTCTCGCTTGTTGAACTGATGATCTCGCTGGTGCTTGGTTCGGTAGTGATCGCTGGCGTGGCACAATTGTTTGTTGCCAACTCTGAAACGTCCAGGTTACTGCAGGGGCAGTCCCGCATGCAGGAGTCGGCGCGGTTTGCACTGGAGTTTATAAGCCGTAATGTTCGGGAGGCCGGTTACCGGGGTTGTTTCTCGAACCCGGACTTTCTTAACACCACGATTTTCCCGGTGACCAATCTCCCCTACGAATTCGATCTCCGTTTTGGCATTCAGGGTTACGACGCCACAGGTGCTGGTGTGTGGACACCAACCATTGTGGGCGTGTTGCCGACTTCTGACGGTAGTGGTGATACCAATGTCTTTACCACACCGGGAGGTGAAGGGGCTGGCAACGGCATCGATACCAGCACCATCGTGCCTGGCACCGACATTATTACTACCCGTAACGCATCGCAGGTTGAAGCCAGACTGGCAGAAGAACTGAACAGTGCACCAGAAGATCCCCGGGTTGGCATTCAGGTCGGCTGGAATGAGTTTGATATTGATCATCTGGTGCTGATTCACGACTGCGAAAAAGCAACAATATTCAGGGTCACGGCCATGACACCAGACCTGGGGGGAAACCCCTCTGCCACTGCGCAGGATCTGATTGTCGGGCATGACATCAATGATGTAGATGCGACGAGGAATAACAACCTGCAGCTGGCGAGCGTAAACACCTTCGATACCGATGCTGCGATTTCTGCCATCGAAACCCATACGTTTTTTGTTGCCCCGGGTACTGGTGTGAACAGTGAAGGCAACACGCCACTGTCCTTATGGCGTAAATCTGGTCTGACAGCGCCAGCTGAGTTAGTAGAAGGGGTAGAGGACCTGCAGATTCTGTATGGGGTGGATACTGATGGTGACAATGCACCGAATCAGTATGTGGGCGCCAACTTCGTCGGCAATTGGAACGACATCGTCACCGTAAGGGTCACAGTGGTGGTCAACAGCGTTGATAATGTGGGTGCGACTTCAGCACCGACACATGGTTGCACCGTTCAGGATTGCATTACTGGCAGCTCAATTGACGGGCTGCTAAGAAGATCATTCACTCAGACAATTCAGCTTCGAAATGATGGATAGCATTCAATATCAAATGTTTCAGCAGTCAAACCGCAGCCTGATGGTGAATACATTCAATGTCCGTCAGCAGCAGGGTGTCGCCCTGTTTATGAGCCTGGTCATGTTGCTGATTCTGACCATTCTGGGTTTGTCGTCGGTGCAAACCACGACCCTGCAGGAACGCATGGCCCGTAACGCCCGGGATACCAATCTGGCCTTTCAGGCAGCGGAATCAGCGATCAAGGATGCTGAGGCATATATTGAAACCTTTAACAGTCTCGCTGATTTTGATGCTGCAGGCGCCAATTCAGCGGGGCTTTACTATGACGCCGCATATAACGAAGCAGGTAACTGGACCAACGTGAACTGGACCAGTGGCAGCGGCTATTTAACGGCGGCAACTAACATTACAGGTGTCGCTGATCAGCCCAAATACATCGTTGAGCATGTTAAGACTGTTATTGCAGATGAAGACAAGCTTAATCTCGACAACATTGGTCAGGACACAGGTTCTGGTCGTGCTCAGATTTTCAGAATCACCGTTTACGGTACCGGTGGTACCTCTTCGGCTCACGTGATGATCCAAAGCACCTACGGCAGGCGCTTCTGATCTGGTATTTATTATGAAAACAATAAAGTATTTTTCATTCATCGTCTTCACGATGCTGCTCGGGATGGCCAGTCAGCAGGTTCAGGCCGCAGCAGCTGGTGCGATCTCGGATACTGATCTGGCGCTGAACCAGGTGCCGGAAAATGCTGGAGCGGGCGCGCCGGTCGGAATCACTGCGAATGCCAGCAACGCGATAACCTATACATTGCTTGATAATGCCGGTGGCAGATTCGCTATCGGTATCGCCAGTGGTCTGGTGACTGCGACTGGTAGTGGGCTTGATGCAGATACAGTGACTTCTCACAATATCACTGTTCAGGCAACGCCGTTGCTGGGTGCTTCGTCCACTGAGACGTTTACCATCACAGTGACGCCGGTGAATGATAATTCACCTGTTTTTAGCAGCGGCACCACTGCTTCTATCGCTGAAAATACGCTGATAACTGACCTTATTTATAAGGCTACAGCTACTGATGGAGATGTACCTGCAGATACCATCACCTACTCAATCGCGGGCGGTGCTGATGCGGCAGATTTTTCCATCAACGGAAGTGGCGGAATCACTTTCAATGTTTCACCGGATGCCGAAGCACCCCATGACGCCAATACCGACAATATTTATGAGTTAACTGTTCGGGCGAGTGATGGTACCAACAACACCGATCAGGCCGTTACCGTGACGGTTACCAATGTAAACGACAATGCCATTTCAGTGATTACTGATGTCAATGCAACCGCGGATACGGTGCCAGAGAACAGTCCCAACGGAACAGCTACGGGCCTGACCGCGAGGGCGACTGATGCAGACGTTGGTGTGACTGTGTCTTATGCCTTACCGGCAGATGGCGGGGGCAGGTTTAAGATTGATCCTGTCACCGGCGTAGTCACAACCTCTACCGTAAACATCGACAGAGAAGCTGCCTCCAGCTATTCCATTCTGGTGCGTGCAACACCTTCTGACGGTGGCGCCAGTGTCAATCAGGGTTTCACCATCAGTGTCGGTTCGGTGAATGATAATTCGCCAGCATTTACCAGTACCAACGCGTTCAGTGTTGCAGAAAATACCGCCGCTGGTGCAACAATTTATACCGCAACTGTCAGCGATGCTGACTTGCCAGGTGACTCTTTTACTTACAGCATCGTCGGTGGCACTGACGCTGCAGATTTCTCGGTCACCGCTGGCGGTGCCCTCAGCTTTGTGGCAACCCCGGATGCTGAAGCCCCCGCAGACGGAGACACCAACAACGTTTACAGCCTGATTTTGCGGGTGAACGATGGGGCCAGTAATCGTGACCTTTCCCTGACGGTCACTGTTACTAATGTCAATGAAAACACGATCACTGCCATCACTGATTCTGATGCCGGTGCCAATACCGTCGCCGAGAATAGTCCGGCAGACACGGCCGTTGGGCTTACTGCTGCGGCTTCAGATGCGGACTTTGGTGCCACGATTACATACGATCTGACGGATGATGCAGGTGGCCGGTTCAAGATAGATGCCAGCACCGGAGTGGTAACCACGACAGGGACCGCAACTGATTACGAGACCGCTACCAGCCATAGCATTACTGTCAGAGCGTCCAGCAGTGATGGCAGCCCGGCGGTTACGGCGAGCTATACGATTAATGTTACGAACCTCAATGACAATGCCACTACAGCGGTGACTGACGTTAATGCGGCTGCAGATTCTGTCGTTGAAAACAGTGCTGCAGGCGTTGTGGTGGGAATCACCGCCTCTGCGACTGACGCCGACACGGGAGCAACCATTGCCTACGACCTGACCGATAACGCCGGCGGAAGATTCCAGATAGATGCGACAACAGGTGTTGTGACCACAACAGGCACGGCTATCGACCGTGAAGCCGCAACTTCCTACAACATCACAGCCCGGGCAACCAGCAGTGATGGTAGTGCGCCCACCACTCAGACATTCAGTATCACAGTGACAGATCAGAATGATAATGCGCCGGTTGTGACTGCTGCCCAGTCCTTCAGTCTGGTGGAAAACTCTGTGAACAGTACGGTGGTAGGAACAGTGCTGGCAACGGATGCAGATACCACCGGGACACTCGGTTCCTGGCAAATTACTTCCGGCAATACCAGCAGCGCCTTTGCGATTGATAGCAGTAGCGGTGTGATCACCGTGAACAATGTGGCGGCACTGGACTATGAAGTCACCACCAGTTTCAGTCTGACGGTTCAGGTATCAGATGGTGTTCAGAATTCTGCGGGTCAGACCGTGACAGTGAACCTGACGGATGTTGTTGACAGCTTTCCGGCAGCTATCGGTGGTGCCCGAAGCTATCGGGTGAACGTCGGTGAAGTCTATTCCTCCTCCAGTCACCGGACAGACCTGTGGGGCAGCTTTCAGATTAACCCCCCTTACAACACTGCGAACTGCCAGAGTAACTGTGACTATACAGCTGTCTCGACAGGTGGGGATAACGTTGTCACGATCGATACTCATGCTTCATTCGGTCTGGGTGATGGCTGGTTCCGTCCGATGGATGTAGATGGCAGTTCACCCTACTCAACTGCAGGAAAACAAACGTTCGACGTGTTCGCGACCCGTAAGAGTGATGGTGCACAGTCCAATGCGCTCGTGTTTACGGTCATAGTTAACGGTGCCCCGGTTATTACGTCTGACGGCGGGCTGGCCACAGCCGCAGTTTCAGTAGCAGAAAATGCGACGGCAGTAACCGATGTTGATGCCACAGATGTCAACCTGCCTGATGATAACCTTACTTACAGCATCTCTGGTGGCGCTGATGCAGCAAGGTTCTCCATCGACAGTTCAACCGGCGTGCTCACCTTCCAGTCTGCGCCAGACTATGAGACACCAACTGACGCCGACACCAACAATGTCTATGTGGTAGAGGTCAGGGTTCAGGATCAGGGCTCGACGCTGGCTGGCGGCTTGTCGGATACCCAGATTATTTCTGTCACTGTGACTGATGAGAATGATATTGCACCAGTCATCGACAACCCCGGTGCGATCAGCGTTGATGAGAACATTGCTACGACGGTAGTAACCATGACTGCCAGCAATGATGTCGATACCTCGCCGGTAAGCTGGTCCATCACTGGTGGCGCTGATGCAGCACAGTTCAGCATTGTTGCCGGTACCGGTGCTATAACATTTGTAACACCACCAGACTATGAAGCACCCACGGATGCCAATGCCGACAACAGCTATGAACTGACGGTGAGGGTGAGTGACGGAGTCGCGACAGACGATCTGGCGATCACAGTGAATGTGCAGAATCTGAGCGATACCAATCCGACTTCAGCGGACAAAACTGTCATCACTAATGAAGATACAACCTATAACTTTGTACTCAGCGACTTTGCCTTTGCGGATGCTGACGGCGATACCTTCGGTCAGGTAACCCTGGTGACACTACCTGCCGCAGGTCATCTGGAGCTGTCAGGTGCAACCATCAGTGCAACGGGTACCGTGATTACGGCTGCGCAGATTACCAGCCTGTCCTTTGTGCCAGATGCGAATGATGATGGGATTGGTTATGCCTCATTCACATTCAATGTGATCGATTCGTCCGCCGCGAACAGTGTTGACTACACCATGACGACCAATGTCATTGCTGTGGCAGATACCCCCAGTCTCAGTGCGACCGCGACCATCACCCCTAACGAGGATGAGCCCGGTAATCTGGGACTGTCAGCATCACTCACGGATTCCACTAATGAAACCCTGACCGTGACGATTTCCGGTTTACCGGTGGGTGCATCTTTGACGGATGGAACCTCAACCTCGACTTCCGCGACAACAGATGTGTCACTATGGAATTACGCCACAATTGCGGTGACTTCACCCATTCACGATGACACTGATTTTGTGCTCACTGTTCAGGCTTCCGCCCGGGAAGCCGCAAACGCAGATACTGCATCTACTTCGGCGACGGTGAATGTCAATGTAACGGCTGTGGCGGATACTCCTAACTTAACAGTGACCAGCACGGTCTCTGGTAATGAAGATACGACGATGGCGCTGACTGTAGCGGCGACACTGGTAGATACTGATGGTTCAGAAACCCTAACCTATCAGATCAGTGGCGTACCCACAGGGGCTACCCTCAATAATGGCACCGCAGCTGGCGGTGGTGTTTACAATCTTGCGGCAGCAGATGTTAGTGGTTTGTCGGTTACGCCTCTGGCTGATAGTGCCGACGACTTTACGCTGACAATCAAAGCCATTACGACAGAAGCGAATGGTGGCAGCACCGCAGAATCAACGGCCACGATTGATGTTACGGTCGTAGGTGTTGCTGACACACCAACCATTTCCGCGACGGCATCTGCGACAGCACTGGAAGACACAGCTTCCAGCACCATCGTGATCACCTCTGCACTGACTGATGTAACCGCTGAAACACTGACTGTCGAAGTTCTGGGGCTGCCGGTTGGTGCCAGCATCAGCGATGGTGCTAATACGGCAGTTTCTGCCGGCGCAGCGATTGATATAACGACATGGTCCTGGACGACGTTGACTGTGACTGGCGCACAGCACAGTGATGATGATTTCACCCTGACCTTCAGAGCGACTGCGACTGAAGATGAAAATGGCGATACCGCAACGACTACGGCGACGACCGCAGTGACAGTGACAGCTGTTGCCGATAACCCCAATGTAACCATCGGCACAACAGCCAGCGGCTCAGAAGATACCGCCATTGCGTTACCGGTATCTGGTAGCCGGGTTGATACTGATGGCTCTGAAACCCTGACTTATCAGATTACAGGTGTGCCCTCTGGCGCTACGCTGAATAATGGAGCCGATGCCGGTGGTGGCGTGTGGAATCTGAGCGAAGCCGATGCCAGCGGTCTGACCCTGACACCGCCGTTGAACGATGACAGCGACTTTACGATTGCGGTCACTGCAACGGTCAACGATAACGATGGCAGCACGGTAGTTGTGCCGACAGTAAATATTGCCGTGACAGTTGTGGCTGTAGCTGACTCTCCCTCTGTTACGGTAACCAATCCGGTCAGCGGTGATGAGGACACGACAGTGGCCATCACAGCTTCCTCGACGCTGGCTGATACCGATGGATCGGAATCACTGAGCTATGAAATATCTGGGGTGCTGGCAGCTGCGACGCTGAGTGCTGGTACCAATAATGGCGGTGGCGTCTGGACACTGACTCCTGCTGAAATGGTTGGCCTGACGCTGACCATGGCAGCCCATGATGCGTCCGACTTCCAGATTGATGTCAGAGCATTGGCGACGGAAGCCCGTGATGGTAGTACGGCTTACTCTGCTCCCGGAGCTGGCAGAATTAATATTACCTTCAACGATATCGCTGATGCCCCAACAGTTTCAGTGACATCCAATGCCACCGGTAATGAAGATACTGCCATCCCGCTGAATATTTCGGGTACGCTGGTTGATAACGATGGTTCTGAAACTCTTACCATGGTTATTACCGGTGCGCCGGCAACGACTACATTCAGTGCAGGTTCTGATCTGGGCGGTGGCGTCTGGGGCGTGTCGGCTGCGGACCTGGCCGGTCTGACTATCTCAGCGGCGGCAAATAACAACGATGACTTCGTCCTGACAGTAACAGCTACTGCTGAAGAATCAGCCAATGGCAGTACTGCCACCACAAGTGAAACCATCACTGTGACGATTCAGGCGGTCAACGATGCGCCGACAGTCAATGATCAGGCCTTCAGTATTGATGAAAACTCACTGAATGGCACCGTGGTTGGCACAATAACAGCAACAGACATAGAACCAGTCGGAAGTGAATCTGCGCAAAGCCTGTCCTATCAGCTTGAAGGTACTGCTTTCAGTATCGACAGCAATGGCATTATCCGGGTTAACGATGTAGATCAGCTGGATTACGAAACAATCACGGAATTTAACCTTCTGGTTACCGTCACAGATAACGGTTTACCTGCCGAGAGTGACACAGCGACTGTAACTATCTCGCTGAACCCACTGAATGATAACCCGCCCACTGGTGTGGCAGACACGACTTCGGTAGATGAGCAGGCAACCGTTGCTTTCAATGTGCTGGATAACGATGTTGATCCTGATATCCCCAACGACGTGCTGACAGTCACAGAAGTCAATGACGATGCAGCTTTGGTAGGGGTGCCTGTAGACCTTGATGTGGCAGGTACCATCGTAGGTACTCTGACGATCAACACCGATGGCAGCGCAACCTTCGCTGCTACTTCAGACAATACCGTTGAAATCTTTGAAGTAACAGCAAGCTATACCGTGACTGACGGCACCTTGTCGACTCAGGAAGTGCCCGTCACTATCACGATTAATCCGATAAATGACAACGAACCAGCGTTGTCAGCTGCGGGTATACAGTTGCAGACCGATGGTGTCAGCTATGATGAAGACGCCTATACGTCACTCGCGTCGCCCCGTTACATCGTCCTGAACAGTCTGTTCAGTGACCTGGACATTGATGGTGATGGTTTGCTTGACAGTAATACCAGTGATGACAACGACTCTTTGGTGTTTACCGTCGAAAGCAATTCCAATGCGTTCCTGGTTGAGACCAATATCAGCGGTGGTGACCTCGCACTTTACAGCCCGTCAGATGAACATGGCACTGCGGAAATCGTCATCGGTGCGACGGATACAGCCGACCCCAGTGGCAATATCACGATGGCGACGATGACGCTGACGATCACCGTCAACTCGATAAATGATCCACCGATATATTCCATTGGCACCTACTCCGACATCACGATGGATGAAGATTCGGGTGACATTACTATCAATCTTGCCAGTGCATTCTCTGATGCGGATCTTTCAGACAGCACAGCCGGTGATGACTTGCTGACCTACAGCATTCAGTTTGATGACATACCCAATGAATTTGTCCGTACAGCGATGATTGATACCAGTGGTTTGACGGTCATCAGTTCCATCGATGATACACCTGCTATTGGTGCAACCCGGGTCGTGGTTGAAACTACGTCGGGCTCCATTACTCTGCCGGTGAATGCGGATGCTCACGGTGTGGTGAATCTTACAGTAACAGCCAGGGATGAAGGACGGCCGCCAGCAGCACCTGCAGCTGCGATTCCCCTGACGGCTGCTGCCAGCTTCACGGTGACCGTAAATGCGATTGGTGACGACCAACCCGCTGCTGCTGACGACCATTACAATGACTTTCCGGAACTGGTGATAGAGGAAGACAGCGACCCTATTGTCTTTGATGTCACTCTGAACGATTATCCTGGCGATGCACCGCTGACGGTTATCAGCGCTGGTCAGGAAATCGTTGATTCATATGGCAGCGTACATCGCTGGAGAACCACATCAAGAATGGCAGACACGAATGACACCGGTGACTATGTCATCGAGATCAATGGTGAAGTCAGCTGTGGCCATACGGATTGTCAGAGTAATGAAACCGGTGACACCACTATTGATGGTTCATCGTTAACCCAGTTTACGGTGATGTACAAACCGAAACTGAATTTTAATGGCGAAGACAGCTTCACCTATTGTATTCAGGATTCTGCGCCGGCCAGTGAAGCACCGTTCCTGCCGCCTTCAGACCCCCGTTGTGCTACCGTAACGGTGAACGTTACACCGGTTAATGACAAGCCAGTTCCGCAGGATGCAATTCTGTTTACGATGGAACAGGCGGACGATCTGGTTGTACCGGTTGAAACAGGTTTGCGCACCAAGGTTCAGGATGTGGACAATTCTCATCTTGACGGTCTTGGTTGTAATCCTGCCGACTCTGGCTGTACGTCGACCGCTGATACGCTTTACTTCCAGCTGACCTCTGCGGTTACTGCCCATGGCCAGCTGTTGCCGCCATTCCTGAATGATGGCAGCTTTACCTACCGGCCTGATGCAACCTTTGCGGGTGAAGACTCATTCACTTTCGATGTTTGTGATGTCCCTTTGCCTGGCGATGCTGATCACTGTGTTTATGGGGTCACTGCATCTATTCAGATTCAACCACTGCAGGGGGCACCGGAAGGCAGTACTTCCAACACCGTTGAGTTCGACTATCAACTGGCTCAGACCCCGCTGGAATTGCCCATTGGACCAGAACCCAATGTATTACTTGTTAATGATGATTCGGGATCCATGGACTGGGATATCCTGACGGATCAGACTAATGGTCTGTACTACTTCAGTTCCGGAAACTATCTGAACTATGTGATGAAGGCGACGGCCGGCAGTTCTACTTCGGTTGCGCCCAGTGAGGAATCAGCGCCAAACGCAGGCTTATGGCGTCTGCGTAGCTCTGATTACAACAAGATCTACTACAATCCGCAGAGCCAGTACAAACCATGGGAAGGTCTTGATACCAATGATGTGGCATTCCCGGACAGTCCGCCAACGGCAGCGAAACATCATCCGCTGCAGAGTACGGTAACCAATCTGACCGTGCCGCAGAACTACACAGGCCGGGCAGTCGTGACGCAGGAGAGCTGCAGGATACGCTGCGTGAGAAAACGTCGCGGGCGATGTATTGCCTATCAAGAGCGGTGCTCTACCAGTTCCGGGTTCCAGAATGTCAGTGTTTCGAACTACTACATTCCCCGTTACTACACCTGGAATGATCTGAATGGCAATGAAGTGCTGGACGCGGTGCCTTCACCTTATTCCGACCCGGCAAACTCAGAAGGCACGCTGGTAGAAATCAAACCAGCTTCCGCAGGGGGTTCAGATACCTATCCTAAGTACGCAGACCGTACTGACTGTAAGACTATCTCTGGCCTTTGTAGCTATGACGAGGAATTGCAGAATTTTGCTAACTGGTTTACTTACTACAGAAACCGCGAGTTCACCGCAAAGGCGGCCTTGGGCAAGGTTGTCGCAGCGGCGGAGAATATCCGCATTGGCTACGCGAAGCTGAACAGTACGAGTAATCTGAAGCGAATCGTGTCCATGAACACCTCCGAGCGGACGGGTCCTAAGGCGGAGCTGCTGGATGCTATTTACACCACGAACAGTAGCGGTGGTACACCACTCCGAAGATCCTTACGTGATGCTGGTCGCTATTTCGAGTGTCGGTCTGGTGATATCTTCAACTCCGGTTCCAATTCGTCACCGGGAAGCTCCAGATGCCCGGTATTGCCTGCACCTGAAGGTAACTGTCAGCAGAATTTCACACTGTTGATTACCGATGGTACCTGGAATGGCAGCAACCCTTATATTTATAACGAGGACTCGAACAATAACAGTAACTTCGATGGCAATGCCTACGCAGGCAGCACCTCTGATACGCTGGCAGATGTCGCAATGTATTATTACGAGCGTGATCTGCATCCAACCCTGAATAATGAAGTACCAACGTCCGGCCGGGACCGGGCCGGTGCTGCATCCAATGCGTTCGAGAATGCCAGTGATGAGTTTATGCACCAGCATATGACGACCTTCACGGTTGGCTTTGGTGTTACGGGTCTGATTGATGATGATCCGGTGGATTACACCCAGTCATTTACCTGGGGTAATCCCTACAGCTCCAGCGACCGGAAGATCGATGACCTGCGCCATGCAGCCTATAACGGACGTGGTGCCTATCTTGATGCTTCAAGTGCGAAGGAACTGGCGGATGCATTGATTGATGCCTTTGAGGAATTTGCCCAGGGTAGTGGCGCAGCATCAGCGGTAAGTTTCAACTCTCAGGAAATACAGGAAGACACGTTGATTTTCCGGGCCTTCTATAACACCAAGATCAATACCGGTAACCTGATTGCTCAGTCGTTGACGGATGAAGGTCTGGTAGAAGAACCTGTGTGGGAATCCGCCAAGGTGATGGATGGGGTTGACGCGGACGATCGTGAAATTCTCACCTTCGACCGGGTTAATAATGTGGGTATTCCCTTCCGGCCTGGTAACCTGAATGATGATCAGAAGGCAGCGTTCATTACTGACCAGGGTGCATCAGACGCTCAGAAGAACACCGAGGTTACTCAGCGTGTGAACTATCTGCGCGGCGACACGACCAACGAGCGGCCAGTTGGTAATTTCCGGGAACGACCAGCAGTTGAAGGTCGTCTGGGTGATATTGTCCACTCCACGCCGGTGTTTGTGGGTGCCCCCAGCCGTCTGGGACGGGATGCGGTACCTTATCCGCAAACTGATCTTTATACTTCCTTCAAGGCTAGCAATGAATCTCGTGATGAGCTGATCTATGTTGAAGCCAATGACGGTATGGTTCACGGCTTCTCAGCGGAAGATGGTTCTGAAGTGTTTGCCTTTATCCCGGATAATCTGATGACGGGTACTTTCAGCCGCAACATCACAGAGCTGCTGAATTACGAGTACACACACAAGTTCTTCATGGACGTAACGCCAGCCATTAACGATGTTTATATGGATGCCGACGGCGATGGCAACAAGGAATGGACAACCATCCTTGTTGGTGGTCATGGTGCGGGTGCCAAGGCTTACTTCGCGCTGAATATCACTGATCCATCGAAACTGACGGAAGCGACGGCCGAAGACGTGGTGATGTGGGAATTCACAGACGCCGATGACGCCTATCCGACGAATTCTGATGGCACGCCGCTGACTAATGATGATGGTTCGCAACGTCAGGATTTGCAGGATACACCTCAACCTGTTAAGGATCTGGGTTACTCCTTCAGCGTTCCGACGCTTGCGATGAGCAACCTGGAAGATGATGATGGTGAGAAGATCTGGGTCAGCATCTTTGGTAACGGTTACAACAGTACCTCGGGTATCGCCAAACTGTACGTGCTGTTCCTGGATGGTGGTGTGGATGGTATCTGGTGTCATCCGGATATGATCCACAACGAGATTCTGAACGGTACTATGCCAGCGGCATGTGTTGGCAAACAGGACTACGTGAAGATCAATACCGGCTTTGGTGTTGAGGGTGGTTATCCCAACGGTCTGGGTACGCCGCGAGGTATTGATATTGATGGTAATGGTACTGTCGACTATGCCTATGCCGGTGATACCTTCGGCAACTTCTTCCGCTTTGACCTGACATCAACTAACTATGATGACTGGTCCTTTACGAAGATCTTTGAGGCTGCCTATACCGACAGCGATGGTAATGTGACACGCCAGCCAATCACCACACAGCCTATTGTGACGACTCATCCGACCCAGTCAGATGGATATATTGTGATCTTCGCGACTGGTAGCTATATCACCATTCCTGACGGATCAAGTTCTGAAATTCAGTCAATTTATGGCCTGTGGGACAGACTCAGTCCTGAACTCCTGTCTATTGACGATATGGTGCAGCAACACTACACCAACGTGAATGATGCGAACTTCGGTAACGTCCGGGTGCTGTCAAATAATGAAGTCGACTACGAAGCAGCAGGCAAGAAGGGCTGGTATAACCATCTGGATTCCGTAGAGGCAGGCGCAGTTTACGGCGTAGCTGATCCGGAGTTCCCTGGTGAAAGGGCGATTCGTAACATCCAGTTACGTGGTGGCATAGGCTTCGTTAACAGTGTGATTCCACGAAGTGCTACCAGTTGCGTCGATGTAGCGGGTGGTTTCGCGCTATCGTTCTGCCCCGGAACCGGTGGTACTAACTGCCTGGATGATCGTGGTGTGTTCGACCTTAACAATGATGGCGGATTCGATGATGGTGATAAGACCAATGGTCAGGTTGTTGCCGGTCTGCGATTCGAAGATGCGGTGCCGACCGACTCATCGTTCATCGAAGACAAACGTATTACCCAGTTAAGTGATAAATCTCTGGACTACACAGCTACTAATACGACCAGTGGTACCAATACAGGCCGGCTGTCCTGGAAACAACTGAAGTCGATTGACTGAGAGGAAATGATGCAATGAAGCAATGGCTATGGGTTTGCCTGACGGTTGTATTTGCTTGTTCTGCGATCGCCGAAGAAGTGCCGGACTATAATGCATTGGTCGACAGTATCGATGAGCCATTGATGGCCCGGAGCGATACTGCGGAGATTCAGAGCATTGACCTGGTGACCCGTAGCGGTGTCATCGGCGGTTATCAGTATCTGTTTGGCCCTCACACAGAAAATCTGGTGGTTAAAATGCGCGGCTCAAACGCAGGGGCTCTGGAGCTGCTGCGTGAGGGTATGACGGTTGAAGTCCTTTACATAGAGCCTCAGGGGCATCGTATCGCGCTGGAGATTGAGCAACTGGACGCCGATCAGAACGTCCTGCACTGATGATTATCCGCAGCTGCCGTCAGCATCGCAGGCGGCGGTTGCGGGTATCCAGATAATATCCTTCATCATCTTTCCGGTGATTCATTCGTGCTCGTCCCTGCACATTGATGATAATTTGCCTTGCGTAGGCAATATCACCGGGTTGTGGGCAAAAGGTGAAATTACCATTCTGGAAGTTGGTATATCCCAGCTGGGTAAACTGCAGATACTGTTTGTTCTGAAACGCCCGCCAGGTCAGTGAGCCCGAACCCGGTGCTGCCTGGATCACACTGATTATTTCATCCCGGTCATCGGGCTTTGCATTGGCGTTGTGGTCAAGAAAAACGATCAACCGTCCTGCCCAGTCTCCATTACAACCGGCGTCCGCCAGATTCGCGGGACAAAGGGTCGCCATCGAGCGATAAGTGATGGCAGTGTAGCGTGTGTAGTTCACCGCGCCTATGATCCGATTGATCCCTGCAGTAGTGTCACTTCTCGCCATTAGTCGCTCAAATGCGGGAAGGGCGAATCCTGTAAGAATCGATAACACAGAAATGACAATGACGAGTTCAGTGAGTGAAAAGCCCCGGTCAGGGCGCCCGCTATTTCGTGAATTCACAGATTCAGCTCCATCAGTTTCCGAAGCTGTATTAGAAATAGTGAGTTGGCGTCTGGCTGTATGAGATCAGCCGTTGGTTGCGGGAGACTTGCTGGTGTGCTGACGGCAGATTTCTCTGCCGTCTGTAGGTTATTCCAACCCGAGTTTCTTTAGTCGGTATCTCAGAGCACGGAAGGTGATGCCCAGCTTTTTGGCCGCAGCAGTCTTGTTCCAGCGTGTGGCTTCAAGTGCTTCAACGATGACGCTTTTCTCAATGTCTTCCAGGTAGGATTCCAGAGACTCAACGTCCTCTGGCATGGATGTCAGCGTGCCGCGGAATTCTTCGGGATCGTCGTCAAAGTCCTCATCCTCTGGTTCCGGTTCTGGTTCAGCAACTCGTTGTGCAGACAGGGATGGCGCCGTGACAACTTTCATCGAGGGTGTAAGGCTGAGGTCTTCCGGCCGAATCACATCATCTTCACAAAGTGTATAGGCGCGCTCCAGAATATTTTCCAGTTCTCGCACATTGCCTGGAAAGTGATACTGCTGCAGTGCGGTCATAGCTTCAGGGCTGATGCGGGTAACATGTTCGCCATAGTCTTGTTCGATTCGCCGCAGCAGAAACTCTGCCAGTTCGGGGATATCGTCCATGCGTTCCCGCAGACTGGGAACTTTCAGTTCAATGACATTGATGCGGTAATACAGGTCTTGCCGGAAGCTGTTGTTCTCGACTTCTGCGGCCAGATCCTTATGGGTAGCGCTGAGAATACGCACATCGACTGCAATTTCCTTCTGAGCACCAATAGGACGAATAGCCTTTTCCTGAATGCCCCTTAAAAGTTTGACCTGCATAGCCAGCGGTAAGTCAGCGACTTCGTCCAGAAACAGTGTGCCGCCGTTAGCAGCCTGGAACAGACCTTCTTTGTCACTGACTGCACCGGTAAAACTGCCCTTGGTGTGTCCAAAGAATTCACTCTCCATAAGCTCGGTGGGAATCGCGCCGCAGTTAACCGGTATGAACGGGGCATCGCGGTGTGGGCCCTGTTCGTGAATCATTCTGGCAACCAGTTCCTTACCACTACCCGACTCGCCACTGATATAGATAGGCGCCTGACTGCGGGCCAGTTTCACGATCTGTTTACGCAGTAACGCCATGGCAGGCGACTGGCCCAGCAGCGTAAACTCAGGTTCCTCTTCGGGGGCTGTTTCAGCGTTGACCAGTGGTTTCAGATTCAGTGCTGTTTCGACCAGGTTGCGGAGCTGCTCGAGGTTGACGGGCTTGGAAACAAAATCAAATGCGCCAGCCTTGAGCGCTTCAACTGCAGATTCCATATTGCCATGTGCAGTGATCATGGCGACCGGCATCAGTGGATAGCTGGACTGAATATGTTCAACCAGCTGAATGCCATTGCCATCTGGCAGTTTCATGTCTGTCAGGCAGAAATCAAATTTTTCTTCTGCGAGCAGTTCCCGGGCAGCAGTCAGATTGGCCGCACTGCGGGTTTCAATATCCATGCGCCCGAGGGTGATTTCAAGAAGTTCCCTGATGTCCGGTTCATCGTCAACTATCAGTGCGCTTTTTGGTTCCATAGGTCCTTGCTCACTTTAGTAATTTCCTTTCTGCAGGAAAGAGATGCGGAAGCAACTGCCACCGTCAGCGCTGCGATAGTAACTCAATCTCGCACTGTTCGCCTCGCAGAGTTCCCTGGACAGATACAAACCCAGCCCTGTACCAGAAGTTTCTGTCGTGTAGAAGGGTTCAAACAGATTCGGTATCAGCTCGTCGCTGACCCCTTCCCCATAGTCAACCACTTCAATGTAGGGAAGCGAAGTTGTCTCGTCTATGCGGACATTGATGTCTGCTACCGGTTTGCCCGTCTTTTTCTCGCTGTATCGTAATCCGTTCTGGCACAAATTACCAAGCACCTGCGACAGGTGCAGCGGGTCAGCATTGACAGTGATATCGTTCGGTTCAATAGACAGCCTGATGTCTGTTTCGGCGGCCCGTCCGGTTGAAAACTCCTCGATGAAGCCGGGCAGCCAGGTGTTCAGGGGTAGTGGCCTGGGGTCTGCATTCCGGCGTCGGGACATTTGCAGTACGTTCTCAATAACATCGTTCATTCGTACGCAATGGGTCTGAATGATTTCACTCAGGCGTCTGTCACCACGATCCAGATTGGTGGACTCGCCCAGTAACTGCGCAGCGTGACTGATAGCGCCAAGCGGGTTTCGAATTTCATGGGCAATACTGGCAGACAAGCGGCCCAGTGATGCCAGCTTCAACTGTTGTGCCTGGCGCTGGGTTTCTGTGCTGTCTTCAATAAAAATCAGCGTATCGGAGTCCGGCTTTGGCGAGCGAAGATCGGAAAATGTAGCCAGCAACTCAGGTGATGATTCCTGAGTATGAAACGAGATGGTGCTGTTTTCCGGGTCTTCTTTCCATTGCATCAACCGGTCAACTAATCGGTAAGGGAGCTTCTCCCGTGCGATTTCGGGTTCTGCTGCGATGCTCAGAAACTTTTCTGCAGCCTGGTTGATAGACTTGATCGTACCTGCATGAGATACAACAACCACGCCGGTTTTCATCTGGTCAATGATGAGCTGATTGATCTGTTCAAGGGTAAAAACTTCAGATTCCCTTGCCCTTAACTGCCGCGATGCTGTCTGAAAGAAAATGTTGGCGACAAAGAAGACGACGCCCAGGATGCCAGCCTGGAAGAAGCTCTGCAGGTCGTTGCGTTCCAGAAAAAACAGGTATGCCTCATTGTAGATCGTCAGAATAAAGGCAATCGCGGGTAGCACCGTGGAAACCCGGCCGTGAATCAGACCGCCGCCAAACGCGCAGGTGAAAATCAGGAAGTTACCCAGCCCGGAGCTGACGCCACCGCTGGAGAAAACCAGCAGGGTCAGGCCAATGATGTCGCCAATCAGTATGATAATTGATGGCGTCGTTTTGGCCAGAACCTCAGTGCGAATAAAAAGGGTTGCGATGCCAATGAGGACATTGGCGATCATATAGGTGATCAGAGTCTTGAGAAACAGATCCGGGTTAACCGCGCCGATAAAACCACTCAGGTTTTCACTCAGGAACAGAAACAGGAAGAGAAAGCCGATCAGAATCCGGTAATAATTGTAAACCCGGAGTATGGTTGACCTTTGTTGACTCTGCTCTTCCTTCAGGCCGGACTCCGTAGATGACATAGGCGATGATCAGCCCAGTAGTCCAAAGGTGATGATATTCAGCCAGGAACGTTCATTGGATTTAACTGACTCGCTGTCTTTCAGTTCGCCAGAACGGTTCAGCCCCCGGTAGTCAGGGTAGTTAGCGTTCAGCACCGCCAGTGCATCGTCAGCCAGATCCTTCTGGTTCAGCAGACTGTACGCTTCAACCATAATCGAGAGCGCTTCAGGTACGCTGGGCGCACCCTGATAATTTTCAAAGACATAACGACCCCGGTTAGCTGCGGCAACGTAAGCCCCGCGATAAATATAGTACCGGGCAACATTGATTTCGTAACGGGCCAGCAGGTTGCGCAGATAAATCATGCGCTTCTGCGCGTCTGGTGCATAAGGGCTGTCAGGAAATCGGTTGATGAGTTGCGCAAAATCATTGAAGGAGTCTTTCGCGGCCCCCGGGTCACGGGTTGAGGGGTCAAGCGGCAGGAACTGCGCCATAAAATTCTGGTCTTCCTCAAAGGATGCCATCCCCTTCAGGTAGTAAGCATAGTCCACGTTAGGGTGCTGAGGGTGAAGGCGAATAAACCGGTCGGCGGCAGCCCGTGCAGATTCTGACTGCTGGCTCTTGTAGTAAGCATAGATAATTTCCAGCTGCGCCTGTTCAGCATAGCGACCAAACGGGAAACGGGATTCAAGCAGTTGCAGCCGGCGTACGGCTTCCTGATAGTTGGAGGCGCGAAGTGCACTCTGCGCGGCCTGATAGTACTGTAATTCGGTAGATTCCAGATCGTCCGCTTCGTCGCTGCTGCAGCCGCCCAGGAGTGTCAGGGCCAGCAGAATTAGTATTGCTCTCATGGTGAGTTCTTATTTCCTTGTAAAGTCCGGCTGCAAATCTGTATTTGCAGAAGCTGCCTGTTGAAGCGCAGCGTAAAAATAGCGACGTAGGTGCTTGAAAACCCGGCTATTTAACCATAGCCTCCTTCCAGACCCAAGCCGCCAGTTCATCAGGGCACTATTTCAATCCTATGCCAGTAGAAATTTCACATCGGGCCGTCGTGCCTACCCATATGGCTCTGCAACGGTTAGATCACATTGTTGCCGGTCTGTTCCCTGATTATTCACGCTCGAGGCTGCAAGCCTGGATAAAAGAGGGCGAGTTGACGGTCGATGGGGCAGTTGCCCGACCGAACCAGAAACTTCGGGGCGGTGAAGAGATCCGCATCCATGCCCTGGTGAATGAAGTTACCAATGAAGCCCAGGCCATAGAACTGGATATTGTATATGAGGATGAAAGCCTGATTGTCATTAACAAGCCCGCAGGACTGGTGGTTCATCCCGGTGCCGGGAATCCGGATGGCACGCTGTTGAACGCACTGTTGCACCATGCGCCAGAGATAGACGCTGTGCCACGGGCAGGTATCGTTCACCGGCTGGATAAAGACACCACGGGTTTGTTAGTGGTGGCCAGAACCCTGGCCAGTCAGAATCATCTGGTCCGGCAACTGCAGGATCGCAGCATGCACCGGATTTATGAGGCCGTTCTCTACGGGGTGCTGTCCAGAGACGGTATCGTCAATGCTGCCCTGGGTCGCCATCCTACCCAACGAACCAAAATGGCCATCAGAAGAGATGGTCGTGAAGCGATTACCCGTTACCGGGTTCTGGAAACTTTTCCCGAGCACACCCATGTGGAGCTGTCACTGGAAACCGGCCGGACCCATCAGATCAGGGTACATATGCAGTCTGTAAAACACAGTCTGGTCGGCGATACGACCTATGGCGGTGGGTTTAAAATGCCTGCAGACAAAACCCTGGAAACTACGTTACGTGGATTTCAGCGACCCGCATTACATGCCCGGCAACTGGGCCTGATTCACCCGGACACCGAAGAGGAATGCAGCTGGGAAACGGAACTGCCTGATGACATGCAGCAACTGCTGGAGGCGCTTTCAGAAGCAGAAGCACGCCGGGACGATCTCTGATGATATGGCTGGATGGATTTCCGCCCGGGGTAAAGGCACTGCTGACAACGAGAGCTGGTGGCATCAGCCAGGCACCCTGGCAACAGTTGAATCTGGCGACCCATGTTGGCGACAGGGAAACTGATGTTGCGCAGAATCGACAGATACTGACTTCCGCTGCAGGTTTGCCCGCTGAACCTGTCTGGCTCGAACAGGTTCACGGCGACCACGTTCTTGAGGTCGGATATGAGGCCTGGCCTGAGGCGCCTGAGGCCGATGCAGCCGTTACCTGTGAGCAGGGTCGACCTCTGGTGATTATGGTAGCCGACTGTCTGCCAGTCCTTATGACCGATCATCAGGGCGAAATGGTTGGGGCGGTTCATGCGGGTTGGCGGGGGCTGTCCGCAGGTATTCTGGAAGCCGCCGCCGACAAGTTCGCCGGTCGGGAAATTCATGCCTGGCTGGGACCGGCTATCGGACCCTGCCACTACGAAGTCGATGCCGCCGTCAGGGATGCATTTTCATCCGATGCGGGCTTTGTACCCGGCAATGACCGGGAGCACTGGTGGTTTGATCTGGCGGAGGCCGCGGCTGCGAGGCTGCGTGCTGCTGGCGTAAGTCGTATCCTGCGCATGCCGGTATGCACAGCCTGTGATAACCGGTTTTACTCTTATCGCCGGGATGGTGTTACCGGACGCTTTGCCGCTTTGATTTGGCGGGTTTGATGGGAATGCTGACCTCGGCCTTGTGACTGGTAAACCGATAAATCAGGTTCAGCCAGTACAGTTTTCTTTGATGACCTGCCGGGCTTCTTCCATCTTCTGGTCTTTCTCTGCTGGTGTCAGCAAGCGTTCCTGACCGTTTTCATCGGTTACCCGGATGCGTGTATACATCTTCAGATTCGTCAGGTTTTTCTTGCCAACCTCGCAGTTGGAGCGTTTGGTTTCAGCGATGTCCCGCGCGATTCGGGCGGCTTCATCAGCAATGAGGGCGTCCGGGTCAACTTCATCTGCAGGCGCCGCCGGGCTCGGGGTCTGACCTCCGGGCCGGCGAGAGTTTGCAGCGGCGGCTTCGGCCTGACGGGGAGTAAGTATTCGCTCACCGAAACGGTGAGAAGGGGTTACGTGGTCTGCGTCATAACCCTTGGGATTACGTTCGGCATAGTTGGTGACGCCGTTTTCGTCCACCCACATATAGTATTCCTCAGCTGAAACTGAAGCGGTGCAGAATACCATTGTGAGAACGCAGATTAAGTTCTTCATCTAAGCTATGAATGTCAAAGCGTATTTGGAGTTTACTCCAAGCAAAACCGAATTACGATACCAGTGCCGCCGGGTAAGACGGAAGATACTGATTATTCTTATGAATGGCATCATGAAGGGCATATTGGGCCTGAGGGTTTAGTCATTGACAGCCTGAGTCGGTTTGAAAGAGAATGCCCGCCCTTATCTGCCCAAGAAACAGGGGAAAAACGTTGGAAATGCTATCTGGTGGAGACATCCTGATCAGGTGTCTTCAGGAGGAGGATGTTGACTATGTTTTCGGGTATCCCGGCGGCACAGTCCTGCACATCTATGATTCTTTATATAAGCAGAACCGAATCAAGCATATCCTGGTCCGACATGAGCAATCAGCAACCCACATGGCCGACGGATATGCACGCAGTACCGGAAGACCCGGTGTGGTGCTGGTCACCAGTGGTCCCGGTGCTACTAATGCGATAACGGGTATTGCTACAGCTTATATGGATTCTATCCCCATGGTGGTCATTTCCGGCCAGGTCCAGAGCCACCTGATCGGTACGGATTCTTTTCAGGAAACCGATATGGTGGGGATCTCCCGGCCGATTGTGAAGCACAGCTTCCTGGTGCGTGATGCCCGAGATATTGCTACCGCTATCAAGAAAGCCTTTTATATCGCGACTTCTGGCCGGCCAGGCCCGGTAGTCATTGATATTCCTAAAGATATCACCAATCCGACGGAGCTGGTTGAGTACGACTACCCCAAACAACTGACCATGCGTTCCTACAGCCCGGCCGCTAAAGGCCATACCGGGCAGATAAAGAAAGCTGTCGCGATGTTGCTTGAAGCCGAACGACCGATGATTTACGCCGGCGGTGGGGTCATTCAGGGTAATGCCTCAGACGAGCTTCGTGAGCTGACTCAGATGCTCAACTATCCGATCACCAACACGCTGATGGGGTTGGGGGCTTTTCCGGGAACCGACCGGCAGTGTCTCGGTATGTTGGGCATGCATGGTACCTATGAAGCCAATATGGCGATGCATCACTGTGACTTGCTGATCGCCATGGGTGCCAGATTTGATGATCGGGTGACCAATACGGTCAGCAAGTTCTGTCCTTATGCAAAGATCATTCATATTGATATCGACCCGGCGTCTATTTCCAAGAACGTGACAGTTGATGTACCTATCGTCGGGCCGATCAGGACAGTGCTGGCAGAAATGCTGGACATCGCGCGTCCGAAAATGGCGAAACGCACCAAAACCCAGCTTGCCAGGCTGGATGAATGGTGGGACCAGATAGAGGGCTGGCGCAAGCAGGATTGCCTCCAGGTTACGCCCTGTGAAGATGGTACAACCATTAAACCTCAGGAAGTGATTCAGGCTGTTTACAAGGTTACTGGCGGCACATCATATGTCACCTCGGACGTCGGGCAGCATCAGATGTTTGCCGCCTTGTACCACCCTTTCGATGAACCGAGGAAATGGATCAACTCTGGCGGGCTTGGCACCATGGGGTTTGGTCTGCCCGCGGCGATGGGCGTGCAGATGGCCTATCCCGATGAGGTGGTGACCTGTATCACTGGCGAAGGCAGTATCCAGATGAATATTCAGGAACTGTCGACCTGTGGTCAGTTTGCTTTACCCGTCAAAATTATCAATCTCAACAACCGTGCCCTCGGCATGGTGAAGCAGTGGCAGGATATGCAGTATGACGGTCGCCATTCGCACAGCTATATGGATTCACTGCCTGACTTTGTCAAACTGGTTGAAGCCTACGGTCACGTCGGGTTCAAGATAGAAAGTCTGGATGAGCTGGAGCCAGTACTACAGGAAGCCTATTCGCTGAAAGACAAGCTCGTGTTTGTCGATGTCATGGTAGATCCTGAAGAGCACGTCTACCCCATGCAGGTAGCACCTAATGGCTCTATGCGGGATATGTGGCTGAAGAAGGGAGTGCGGACCTGATGCGCAGAATCATTTCGGTACTGATAGAGAATGAAGCGGGTGCCCTGTCGCGGGTCGTAGGCTTGTTTGCTCAGCGGAGCTATAACATTGAAACCCTGACGGTCGCACCGACTGAAGATGAAACCCTGTCACGGCTGACTCTGACGACTTCTGCCAGCGATACTCAGGTAGAGCAAATCACCAAACAGCTCAATAAACTGATCGAGGTGATTAAACTGGTAGACCTGACCGATGGCGAGCACATCGAGCGTGAGCTGATGCTGATCAAGGTGAAAGCGTCCGGTGCTCAGCGGGCGGAAATCAAACGCACTGCAGACATCTTCCGGGGTCAGATTGTTGATGTCACCCATAACGCCTATACGATCCAGCTGGCAGGGACTTCAGACAAGCTTGACGCATTTCTGCGTGCCATGTCGGAATCAGTAGTACTTGAAGTTGTCCGATCCGGTGTGTCAGGCTTGTCACGAGGCGAGAAGGTTCTCGCCATCTGATTAAAGTCGTGGCGAAGCCAGGAGGTTCCCCATGGAAGAGCCAAGAAGAGACAACAAAGACCGGAATGATGTAAGAGATGCGAATAATATCGCGTCTCTTGCAGACCGTGTGGAGGAAAGGGCAGGCCTCCGGCGTGGTATCTACCTGCTGCCAAATCTTATTACCACCGGGGCGCTGTTTTCCGGCTTCTATGCCATTATTGCAGCCATGAGTGGTGCCCTTGAAAACGCGGCAATAGCTATCGTTATTGCCGGGTTCCTTGATTCCATCGATGGCCGGATCGCACGGATGACCAATACCCAAAGCGAATTCGGCGTTCAGTATGACAGTCTCTCAGATCTGGTAGCCTTTGGCGTCGCGCCAGCAGTGCTGATGTTCAGTTGGGTATTGTCTGATCTTGGGAAGTTTGGCTGGGCAGCGGCATTTCTTTATATGGCCTGCGCTGCATTGCGACTCGCACGGTTTAATACTAAGCCTGATAACACCGTATTCTTCGGGCTCGCGAGTCCGATGGGGGCCGGTTTGCTCGCCACCACTGTATGGGTATGGATGGATAACCTGCCGCCGGAAGTCAGTCTGGAAGTTGCATTCATTATGGCCGGTCTCACTATTGTGGCTGCAGCCCTGATGATCAGTAATATTCGTTATTACAGCCCCAAGCAAATCGATATGCACCGGGTGCCATTTATGTATATGGTGCCGGTGGTTGTGGTGTTTGCGCTGATAGTGGCGAATCCGCCGGTCATGTTGCTGCTGTGTGCCTATGTTTATGGTGCTTCGGGTCCTGCCCAGGCATTGTGGCGAAAACGACTGAGCCAGAAGAAACTATCCTGATATTCTGAACAGGCTTCTGGTTTTTCAGACAGAATTGTACAGAGGCCTGTTTCATGTTGATTAAGACCCGCAAAGATATTCCCTCTTCCGAAATTACCCCAGAGTCCGTTTACCTGAACCGACGTGAATTCATGTGTGCGGGTGCTCTCGCTACCGGTGCCAGTCTTGCAGGTCCGTTGCTGCCGATGGTGGCTGGTGCTGCTGAAAGTACCTCCGGGCTCCATCAGTACACGGGTGACGTTGGCTACACGGATTTTTCACCGGCATGGCTACGAGACCAGATTGCAGCCGCAATTCCAGGCTCCTTGTCTGCAGATGAACCTGTAGCGCCATTTGAGGTTGTCACTGGGTACAACAATTTTTATGAGTTTGGTACAGATAAAGGAGACCCCGCTGAGAACGCGCGTGAATTCAGAACTGCTCCCTGGCAGGTAAAAGTGTCGGGCGCAGCAGAAGTAACGGGTACCTTCGATTTTGAACATCTGATGAAAGGTCTGGCACTGGAAGAGAGGATCTATCGCCTTCGTTGTGTAGAGGCATGGTCGATGGTTGTACCATGGATAGGTGTCCCCTTAATAAAAGTGTTGGAAAAGTTTCGCCCGCTTTCTGATGCGAAATTTGTACGCTTTGAAACACTGGTTGACCCTGAGCAGATGCCCGGTCAGAACACGCGCTTTACAGCAATCGAATACCCATACGTAGAAGGCTTGCGCATGGATGAAGCCATGCATGACCTGACCCTGCTGGCAGTTGGGGTTTATGGCCGTGCAATGCCGCCGCAGAATGGCGCGCCCCTCAGATTAGTTGTGCCGTGGAAGTACGGCTTCAAGAGCATTAAATCGATTGTTGGTATTGAGTTTACAGCGAGGCAACCACGAACAACCTGGGAGAGAACCAATGCGAGGGAATATGGTTTCTATGCCAACGTGAACCCAGAGGTGAGTCATCCGCGCTGGAGTCAGGCCAGCGAACGCAGGCTGCCAACCTCCTTATTCAGCTCAAACAAGCGGCCGACGTTGCCATTCAATGGCTATGGAGAAGATGTCGCACATCTGTATGCTGGAATGGATCTCAGGAAGTATTTCTGAAATGTTGTTTAAAGCCAGTGTTTTCCTGACTTGTTTAGCGCCATTAGCCAGTATTTTCTTGCAGGTCTGGTGGCAAGCGGCTGGAATGCCAAATGATCTTGGCGCTGATCCGGCGAAATACATAACACATTTCTTCGGCGAAACAGCCTTGCTCATGATGGTGCTGACGCTATGGGTAACGCCGTTAAGGGGATTAACCGGTTGGGCCGTGGTTGTCAGAGTGCGACGCATGCTTGGTCTTTACGCCTTTTTCTATGCCCTTTTACATATGGTCTCTTATGCGGCGCTGTTACTCGAATGGCATATCGGTGAGATCGGAAAGGAATTAGTGGAACGCCCTTATATAACTGTTGGATTTATGGCGCTGTGTCTGATGGTGCCGCTGGCCGCGACCAGTAATCGATGGGCAACCAGGCGTTTGGGACGGAACTGGAAGCGTCTGCACCGAATGGTGTTCCCGGTTGCTGCATTGCAACTTCTGCATTTTTTTTGGCTGACTCGTAGTGACTATACGGAACCTCTGCTGTATAGTGCCGCCCTCTTGATCGCAATGGCGTACCGCTGGTACAAATGGCGTTCAGGGTTGCAGCGCAAACTGTCTTTTGACCATGCCGCAGCAGGGTAGAAAAGTTAATTTTTTCAATCAGCTGGGGTTGCATTTTAAAGTGGGTTCAAGGATGATGCGCGCTCTTCGGAACTGGCGCTTTAAGCGGGTTCCGGGAAAGTAAAGCAAACGTGAATTTTTTATTAATTCAGGGTTGCAAAAGCGGGCAGATTCTAGGATGATGCGCGCTCTTTGAAAGGGGCAGTCAGCCAGTTTCAGAAAAGTTCGGAAAGATGAATTTTTTTGAAAAAAGGCTTGCAAGACGTCGGAAGCGACGTATAATACGCCCCCTCGATTGATGAGATCGAGTGAGTCGGAAAGGACTCAACGGGTTCCGAAAGAATCCGCCGGAGGTTAAGTTCCAACGAAACTTTACCCACCGATTAGTTAAATACTCGGTGCGGGATTTTTTTCGCTGAAACACCCGGAAATGTTCTTTAAAAATTTGGAAACATGCAATAGGTGTGGGTACTTGTTGTAATGGATATAACTTATATTCAGCAACAAGTTACCGACAATTTATTGAGTAAAGTTGTGATCACGAAAGTGAAATCAACACGCGATAGACACTTCGTAAGAAGCGTCGTCAGCATTACTTACTTTTATTGGTAATTTTGCATTGCTGAGCCAGGAGCCAGTTGTCATCTCTGATGACGAGGACGCACCTGTAAATGATTTGCGAACATAAATCGCAACGGTGAACTGAGTGAGCCCCAAAAGGGTGTATCGAGGGGATCCGGTTAAATCTTCTTGAATTGAAGAGTTTGATCATGGCTCAGATTGAACGTTGGCGGCAGGCCTAATACATGCAAGTCGAACGGCAGCACGAGGAGCTT
>JAGRIO010000118.1 GCA_020443225.1 Pseudomonadales bacterium | reverse complement strand
AACTTCAATCTCAAACTTCCACCGCTTTTCCTCAATCTCGGCTTCAGATCGCACCCTCGTGGCATTACTATCCGTGCAATCAAACAGCCAACTGTAGCGGTTTACCTTTATGAACAAGTCCCTGAAAATCGCCGTGCTCTTCGGTGGAGACTCAGCAGAAGCAGAGGTGTCCAGAGTTTCTGCACAGGGTGTGATCACGGCGCTGAAAGAGAATTACGCCGATGTCACTGCCATCGAACTGGTTCGTGGCTTCGACCGGGAACTGGCAGTGCTGAACCCTGATGTAGTGTTCCCGGTGCTTCATGGTCCGCCCGGTGAAGACGGCACCTTGCAGGGCTTTCTCGAAATGCTGGGTTACCCCTATGTGGGCAGCGATGTTCACGGCAGTTCGACTGCCATGAACAAGATTCTGGCAAAACACGTGTTCCGGCATGCCAACCTGCCGGTTATCGAGCAAACTACCGTGAACCGGCGCGATGGCATCGCCTCTGCCGTAGCAAAGATTCAGCAGGATCTAGGCGACTATGTCGTCGTCAAACCTGCCGGTCAGGGCAGTGCACTGGGTGTAACTCTGGTAAGCAACAGTAATGAATTGCATGCCGCCGTTGAGAAATCTTTCGCGCTGGACGAAAACCTGTTGATTGAACGCCGGCTAAACGGTCGGGAAATGACAGTCGGCGTCATCGATACAGATGATGGCTGTTTTGCCTTTCCGGTCATAGAGATTACGACCCCTGATAACAGCTGGTATGACTACGAACACCGTTATACCAAAGGGCTGAGCGAACACCTGATGCCAGCAGATTTGTCGGCTGAGCAGACCCGACGTCTGCAGCAGATCGCCGTCACCGCCCATCAGCAGCTGGGTTGCCGGGACCTGTCACGTGCGGACCTGATCGTCCTGAATGATGAACAGGAGTTTATTCTGGAGGTCAATACCCTGCCGGGCATGACGCCCACCAGCCTGTATCCTGACGGGGCGAGAGGTTTTGGAATGGATTTCCCGGCGCTGGTCAGTCATCTGATTGAACGGGCCTGGCAGCGCCGGAAATAAAAACACTCTCCGCCAGATGGCGGAGAGCATCAAACACTACATGTCGTAGCCACGTTCGTTGTGCTGGTTGATATCCAGGCCTTCAGTTTCCTCATCGCTGGAAACCCGCAGACCGATTACCGCGTCAATCCCCTTGAGCAGGATCAGGGTACAAACGCCGGCATAGACACCGGTTGCCAGAACACCCAGCGCCTGCACGCCAACCTGTGACAACATATCCATTCCTTCGGCATAACCTTTTCCACTGAAAATACCCAGGTTGGCAGATACAAACACCCCGGCGAGGATCGTACCCAGAGCACCGCCGACGCCATGAACCGGGAAGACATCCAGTGAATCATCGATATGCAACACCAGTTTGAACAGGTTGGTCATGTTGAAACACACCAGACCACCCATGATGCCAATAACAAGCCCTGCTGCAGGTCCTACAAACCCTGATGCAGGCGTAATGGTACCGAGGCCGGCGACCATTCCCGTGACTGCACCCAGGGCACTCGGCTTGCCGAATTTAATCCATTCACACGCCATCCAGGTCAGGGCACCGGCTGACGCAGACATGTGCGTAACCAGCATAGCCATACCCGCATCACCATTGGCAGCCAGCGCACTGCCACCATTAAAGCCAAACCAGCCTACCCACAACATCCCGGCACCAGTAATGGTGAGCGTCATGTTATGAGGTGGCATCGGCGTACGAGGAAAGCCTTTCCGGGGACCCAGGACCAGGGCACAGACCAGCGCTGCGACACCGGCCGTAACGTGCACCACAGTACCACCGGCAAAATCCAGCAGACCCTTCTCTCCCAGCCAGCCACCGCCCCAGACCCAGTGAGTCACCGGGCCATAGACCACGACCAGCCACAGGGCAGAGAACAGCAGCATCGACGAGAACCGCATACGTTCCGCAAAAGCACCAACGATCAGCGCCGGCGTAATGATCGCGAAAGTCAGCTGAAACAGCGAGAAGACATTTTCCGGCAGAGTACCATTGACCGGACTGGTCAACAGATTAGCCATGAACATATAGTCTGTGCCGCCGACAAAGGCATTACCTTCGGCAAAGGCCATGGAATAAACGCCAATGAGCCAGAGTACCGACACCACGCAGGTGATCGCAAAACATTGCATCAGCACACTCAGCACGTTCTTGGCACGAACCAGCCCACCATAAAACAATGACAGCCCTGGAATTGTCATGAACAGCACGAGCGCAGTGGACGTCAGGATCCAGGCTGTGTCACCCGTGTCGATCTCCGCTGCGAACGCAGGATTTATGCACAACAATAGCGCCGTGCCAGCCAGAAGTTTGCTGGTAAAAGTCATTTCGTTGCCTCTCTGCAGACCATTTTTTGTTTCAGGCTGCGTTTGCTTCACTACTGCTGTCGCCACATCAGAATTACCGGCGCCCTGACCAGTACCAGCAGAGTCAGTGTCACCCGGGGTTATCAGGGCGAACGCAACCACGCAGATACAGTCGCTTCAGTGAATCAGACGATCCTTCATTTATCGTTATCGTGCCAGAGTGTACCCGTTAGCGGAATGCCCCACAACCGCCTATTTTAGCGCCCTACAGCGGTTCACGCGCTCCATTTAGGTGCGTTTTTCCGGCGTTTTCTGTCACGTATTTCCCACTTGCACTGTCAGTCTGAGCGTCAGCTTTTTAGAAGCAGCGCAAATATACAAGCTGCTTTTAAGCACAAAGTGTTACAGGACAAACACTATTGGCTGTTATAAAAAGGAAGTCCGGCCAGTCAGAACTGGCAGGTGAAAATCGCCGCGGTATCGCGACATTCATGGAACATCAAATACATGAAACCATCAAAAGATACGGAGTTTTTTCTATATGAGAAGACAAAAGCGAGACAAGCACCAAAGAGCATTTACCCGAGGTTATCACATTGGCATGCACGGCAAATCGAAAGACCTTTGCCCTTACCATGAAAGTGAAGCACGACAGGCCTGGCTAACCGGATGGCGCAACGGGCGGGAAGATAACTGGGACGGATACGTGGGTACTGCAGGTGTTTCGAAGTCACCGCTGAGCTAAACCGGAATCAACCATTCAACCCTGATCAATAAACTTAACCAACCTGTTTTAAACGAGACAGAAAGCAAAACAGACAGCAAACCAACTGCAGGAACATGCCATCACCCTGGCTGTTCCTGCAACCACTAAACACCTGCAGCATTTCTGCCAACTACTCCTGACAATCATTCACTGCCTGGCGCACGCTGAGACGCCGTGATGGCCTGTACAGAATCGAATATCAGATCCGGGCCTTCATAAATAAACCCTGTGTACAACTGCACCAGATCAGCCCCCAAACGAATTTTCTCTGCCGCGTCAGCACCAGACATAATACCGCCAACACCGATAATGGCCATCTTGCCCTTTACCTCGTCAGCAACTAACGAGAGGATGTGGTTGCTCTGATCACGCACTGGCTCACCACTCAGTCCACCGGTTTCAGAGCTGTGAACCTCACCCGCGATATTGTCCCGTGAAACGGTGGTGTTACTGACAATAACGCCGTCTATCTCAAACTGCATCAACTGGGCAGCCACCTGACGAGCTTCGCTGTCTTCCATGTCAGGGGCAATCTTCACGACCAGAGGCACGTATTTTTCATGCTTATCTACCAGCGTCGCATGGCACTTTTTCAGACCTTCAAGCAACGCTGCTAATTCGGCTTCGTGCTGCAGATTACGCAGGCCCGGCGTATTGGGTGAAGAGATATTCACAACGATATAGGAAGCCAGCTTATAGACTTTGCGCAGACATAATTCATAGTCATCCAGGGCATTTTCTACCGGCGTCACTGCATTCTTACCAATATTGATACCCAGAATACCTGTATAACCAGCACGCCGGATGCGCTTGCACATAGCATCCACACCTTCATTGTTAAAGCCCATGCGGTTAATAATGGCCCGCCGGGACGGTATTCTGAACAAGCGCGGGCGTGGATTGCCCGGTTGTGGCCGGGGGGTCACGGTGCCCACTTCAAGAAAGCCGAATCCCAGTGACCCCAGGCCGTCTATCGCTTTGGCATCTTTATCAAGCCCTGCCGCCAGCCCCACCGGATTCGGAAAATCCAGCCCCATCACATTAACCGGTGCCGATGGTACTTCACGGGCAATGAGCGGGGTCAGTTTCAGCTGATGGGCCAGTGAAATCGCTTGCAGGGAAAGGTGGTGGGAAGTTTCCGTCGGGAAACAGAACAACATATTACGAAGGGTTCGGTAGTTCATTGCGATACCAGAAGCCGGAGACACGGAATTATACTTCATTTCCCCGTACGGGTGCGATCAGGCAAGCCGCTCTATAGCCTTGAACTTCCCGTTAGCATCACAGCTGATCCGAAAGCTGCCCCGGACTCCTTCATACCCCACAAATGGCTGTAGCAGACTGACCGGGAACCTGACTGTCTGCCCGTTTCTGGCCACTGTGCGCACCTGCCTGATGTAGGTGCGGTACAGTGACAGGTATTGCTCCCGTGTCAGGGCCAGATCTACCACTAATTCGCGCGTCATCAGGCAAATTTTCGATCCGTGGTCGCACTGGATTGCGCCAGATCCAGCAGTTCACGGTTGGCAACCGCAAACACAGAAGCGTCGGGGCCTTCACCCATGGTCATCTCCGATTGCAGACTCAGCCATCTGGAAACCATGGACTGGTGCTGATCGAGCCACTGTTCCACAAGTTGCGCAGTCGGTTTGCGCTTGCCGCCTTCGCGGAGTACCGCCAGGCTGATTGCCAGCTGTTGCCAGTGCAGGTCGTCCTGAAAGGTTTCGCGAGCCAGTGCCTGCCATTGATTGCGAGCCTGAAACTGATTGATCTGAAAACTGAACCAGTGCAGATGCAGACGCTCGCCAATCATAAAGTAAACCTCGGCTACCCGGTCCACCGGCTGGCTGACACGGTCAGATGCTTCAACAATGCCCATGACTGCGTACATATTATGGGCCGCAGCAACAAAGCCTGCCAGCTTCGACGGTACCCCGGCTTCGGTCAGACGAAGACTGGCCTGCTGCCATGCCTCCAGTTCGGTGCCGGTCAGCAAGTCGCTCCAGTTATCTGTCAGTGCCAGCAGGGCAGTCTGAAATCTTGGTACTTCTACTGCCAGATCGAGTCCACGGCGACGATTGCGGATTAACCAGCGCGATACCCGTCGCACCAGTCGGGAAAGGTCAATCAACATAGCTTTCTGCACACTATGGCTGACCTTGTGGTCAAGCAGTTCAACTTCATGCCATTTATCTTCGAGACCGAAGATATCGCGGGCTGCCACATAGGCTCTGGCTACTTCCGCCGCTGTTACACCTGTCGACTCAGAGATGCGGTCAACAAAATTAATACCCATATGACTAACCATGCGATTGGCAATCTGGGTTGCTATCAGTTCCCGGCGCAGTCGGTGAGTTGTCAGCGAATCTGCATACTTACCCGTTAATCTCGCAGGAAATGCCACATACATTTCCTTCAGCAGGTAAGGATCGTCGAGCACTTCTGACGCTGACAGCTGCTCCTTCAGAAGTCCCTTAACATAACTGGTTAACACCGAGAGTTCGGGATAGGTCAGATACTGCCCCTTATTTTTGCGTTCCTGCAGTTCTTCATCTGTGGGCAGGAATTCAAGCTGACGGTCCAGCCGCCCCTGATCCTCTAGATTTGAAAGCAGACGCAGGTACTCAGCATTGCGTCGTTTTGACTGATACTGCAGCAGCTTAATGCCCTGAACCTGCATATAGTTATTCGCCAGAACGATCTCTCCAACCGCATCTGTCATGTCATACAACAGTTTCTTTCTGGCCGCAGCTGTAAGGTCCCCAGATTCCAGCAGCTGATTCAGCAGAATCTTGATATTGACCTCAACATCAGAGCAATTAACCCCGCCAGCATTGTCGATAAAGTCAGTAAAGCAGATGCCACCATGCAGGTTGTATTCCACCCGGGCCAGCTGGGTCATACCCAGATTACCACCCTCACCCACGACCTTCGCCCGCAGTTCAGCACCATTTATGCGAATGGCGTCATTACTCTTGTCACCCACATCCAGGTTGGATTCTTTGCGGCTTTTCACATAGGTACCGATTCCGCCATTCCACAGCAGGTCAACTTCAGCCTGCAAAATCGCGGTGATCAGCTGATTCGGTGTCAGGCTGTTTTCCGCTATGCCAAAGCGGGTCTTCATTTCCGCGCTAATCGCGATCGCCTTCGCTGAACGACTGAAGACACCACCTCCTTTTGATATCAGCTTACGGTTATAGTCGTCCCAGGTTGATCGTGGCAACGCGAACAGGCGCTGGCGTTCCCTGAAGCTTTTGCCGGCATCCGGATCAGGATCGATAAAGATGTGCAGGTGATTGAAGGCCGCGACCAGACAAATATGTTCAGAAAGCAACATCCCGTTGCCGAAGACATCTCCGGACATATCCCCGATGCCGGTCACCGTGAAATCCTGTTGCTGAATATCAACACCCAGATCCCGGAAGTGTTGCTGAACAGATATCCAGGCACCCTTGGCGGTAATACCCATGGCCTTGTGGTCATAACCCACACTGCCACCCGAGGCAAAGGCATCTCCCAGCCAGAAGTTATTTTCAATCGCTAACTCGTTAGCGATATCTGAAAACGCTGCTGTACCCTTGTCAGCGGCAACCACCAGATAATAGTCATCCTCATCATGGATCTGCACGGCCTCCGGATGAACGACCTCTCCATTCACCAGGTTGTCAGTCAGATCAAGCAAGCCCTGAATAAAGATCCGGTAACAGGCAATCCCTTCTGCCTGAATCTCCTCACGACTGGCATGGGGCGGAATCTGCTTAGGCAGGAAACCGCCTTTCGCGCCGACCGGTACAATCACTGAATTCTTCACCTGCTGAGCTTTCACCAGCCCCAGCACTTCGGTGCGGTAATCTTCCTGCCGGTCTGACCAGCGCAATCCACCGCGGGCGACCTTGCCACCCCGCAAATGAACGCCCTCTACTCTGGCTGAATAAACGAATATTTCAAATGCCGGTACCGGTCGTGGAATCTCGGGAATCATCGAAGGTTTCAGCTTGAACGACAGACAGTCTTTCAACGAGCCATCGGCCTTGCGCTGATAAAAATTCACCCGCACCGTCGCCAGTATCATTTCGACGTAACGGCGCAATACCCGGTCTTCGGCCAGGTTTTCCACTTCATCTATGGCTGCCCACAGTTTCCTCAGAACAGCTTCCTGCCGTTTTTGCTCCTGCACCAGACTGTTTTCCGGATTGAAACGCACATCAAAGAGATCGAACAGCAACCGTGAAATGTCTGCGTAATGAACCACACAGTCGGCAATGAATGCCTGGCTGTAGCTGGATTGCAGCTGCCCGAAATAGCGGCCATAGGCACGAATCACTTTGACCTGCCGGTAGTTCATACAGGCAGCTGGCACCAGCCGGTTGAAGGCATCATTTTCTTTACCGCAATGCCAGACTTCACGAAAAGCTTCTTCAAACAATGGCTTAACGCAGGCCAGACCGCCTTCGGGGGGTGAGGTAAACGTCAGGACAAAGTCATGAACCCAGATGCGATGGCCATTCTGACGTAACTCATAGGGATGCTCTTCGATACAGCGGGCACCCAGATTCTCCAGAATCGGTAAGACGTCCGACAAAGGCAGGGCCAGATCCTGGTGAAAAAGCTTGAAATGAACCTCTTCCACATCTTCCTTGTTGTGAATATAGAGATTCAGAATCAACGGTTCTGCTGCAGACAACTGCTCAATGTATTCCACATCAGCGCAGGCTTTGGATGGTGAAAAATCATCCTGATAACCAGCAGGAAAAATATGACCGTAGCGCTCAAACAACTGTCCACCCTGCCGGTCACCATACTGGTCGAGCAGACAGTCGCGGAAATCCTCAGTCCAGCTACGGGCGAACTCCTGAATACGGGCTTCCAGCGCTGGCACGTCAAGGTTGACTGCCTGGTCCGGTGAGACCCGGAATACAAAATGAGTTCTGATCAGGCTGGACTCGGAAAACAGGGTTGAGAATTCCGTATCCAGCGGCATCAGATGCTCACTCAACAGTTGCTGGACTTTTCGGCGCAGTGCCGTGTCATAAACGTCTCTCGGTACATAAACCAGACAAGAGACGAAATGCGCAGAGGCGCGTACCAGTAACCGTACAACCCGACGCTCCTGCAACGCAAAGGCGCTCATGACAGTGTCAGCCAGCTCCTGACGAGTGGCCAGCAACAGTTCATCCCGGGGCAATACTTCGATAATTCTGGCTAATTCCCGACCTTTCTGACTGCTGAGGTTCATTTCACTGGCTTTAAATATCGCCGCAATATTCTGCCGAACCAGAGGAATTTCCATCGGGTCGTGGCTGTAGACCGCGGATGTGAACAACCCGATAAAACGGCACACCCGCAGGTTGCCCCTGGTATCCGTGCGGTTCACTACCACCTGATCCAGGTAGGCCTTGCGGTGAACCTGACTGCGGATGGGCAACTTGGTAACCTGAACCCGAAGTAAACCATCCGGCTCATATTCCAGCGGCACCTGATCCAGACCCAGCCCGGTTCTGCACAATCCCAGCGACTCTTTGTCGGCGCGTTTCAGGCCACGCTTGCCAGACGTATAGGCTTCGTAACCGAGGAAAGTGAAATTGTTGGTATAGAGCCAGCTGAGAAACTCGTAACTTTCAGTGTCGGCATCACTGGCGCCAGGTCCTGCACCTATCTCGTCACCCCACAGCAGCAACTGTTGCCGCATCGGTGCAAAGTCAGCCACTACCTGGCCAATGAGTTTCAGCAGTTCCCGAATCTGCTCTTCCAGCCCCCCTATTTCTGCCTGCCGTTCAGTTTCAAGATGAATCAGGGTTTCATTGGGTTGCTGATCGTCCAGCAACAAAACCTTCCCACCTGTTCGTACCACGCTGAGTAAACATTGCTGAACCTCCGACAGCATCAGCTTACGGTCATTCAGCACCATGCGAATGGAATCCAGCAGGAAAGGCATGTTGGGGGCGACCACTTCAATGATGGTCTGACGTTCAGCAGGGTTTTCCTGAGATTCCTCCGAATTGAATACCCGCACCAGCGGTTGGGTGCCATCAAATCTCTGATAGAAGCGCCAGGCCGAACGGACAGAACCCGTCACTGCCTGCCAGCCTCTGGGGGCAATTTCTGACAGCGGTGTCTGAGAGTAATACAGCCTTCCGAATCTGACGCCATTCTTACCCAGAGTTTTGAGCCGCTTGTCCAGCTCGCTGTAAAACGACTGCCTGGAATCTGTTTTGATATCCGTCATCTGACCATCCTTCATGTCAATGTGTTGTCGGCATAAATCACATCCGGTGCCTTCTATACTCAGGTTCTCGCTGCATTTTCCGCCATTTTTCACCGAATGACAGGGTCCACGGCAGGAAAGTCAACGGAAAGCTCCTTCGCTTCCCCGCAATCAGCAGCAGACAGCTACTGACGACACAGGCTATGACGCTGACTATGACGCTGACTGTGAAGCGAGAACGACACCACCAGTGCGCGAACGACCTCTGAGCCCCTGACAGGGATGACCTGAATCTCCCTGTGAGTATTCCGACAGCCAGCCTGCACTTGAGTTCTCTGGTAATGCCCCTAATAAAAGATTAGCCTATGGGCGCAAAATCACGAGGAACCTGAGGCGCTGTCTGGCGTCTATAGTTCTGTCCGAAAGGCGGTCACCTGAGACCGGCGGCAATACTGACGAATTAACCAATAAAGAAGCGGCGAAACCATGCAATATCGCGATAGCATTCTTGAACTTCAGAAATGGCTCAGCGCCCAGATAGTCGGGCAGGAAAAACTGGTCAACCGGTTGCTGATAGCTCTGCTGGCAGACGGCCACCTGCTGGTAGAAGGCGCACCGGGTCTGGCCAAGACGAAGGCCATCAAAACCCTTGGTCAGGCGCTGGAAGGGGAGTTCCACCGGATTCAGTTCACCCCTGACCTGCTACCTTCCGACATCACCGGCACCGAAATATACCGGGTTCAGGATGGCAGCTTTGAATTCCAGCGTGGTCCTATCTTCCACAATCTGATTCTGGCCGACGAAATTAACCGTGCGCCGGCCAAGGTCCAGTCAGCCCTGCTGGAGGCCATGGCTGAGCGACAAATCAGTTTTGGCCGGGAAACTTTCCGCTTGCCGGAACTGTTTATGGTAATGGCCACCCAGAATCCGATCGAGCAGGAAGGTACC
>JAGRIO010000117.1 GCA_020443225.1 Pseudomonadales bacterium | reverse complement strand
GACGCTGGTGGATACATCGGCAGGCCCGAAGCTAAGGGCGTCACTATGATACTGTACTGCGAGAAAGCCAAGCGCCAGCGGCAGGACCATGGTTGTCTCAAGAGCAAGCCCGGCGGCAGAAGGCAGGCTCAGATTCTTGCGCAGTAATCCGTAGAGTCCGAAAGTCAGTGCCAGACCGATGGCCAGCAATGGAAATTCCCCGAACAGAATCAACTGTAAAAGGATACCTGCACCGGCTATGAGAATCGCAAGCCATTGCAATGGACGCAGCGATTCTTTCAGAAAGACCATGCCCAGAAACACACTGAATAACGGGTTGATAAAGTAACCCAGACTGGCCTCGACGATGTTGTCGTTGACGACGGCGTAAATAAAGATCAGCCAGTTGGTAGACAGCAACAGCGCCGTACCTGCCAGAATCAGCAGTTTTCTACCGCCTATTTTCAGCGTGCTGAACTGCCCTGTGAGCCCCAGTAATCCATACAGCAGAATCACTGACCAAACCACCCTGTGGCTGAGAATTTCCAGCGGGTTCACCCGGGTCAGCAATTTGAAGTAAATCGGTGCAATACCCCAGAAGCCATAGGCAGCGACGGCAAAGTAAGCACCTTTCAGGGTATTTTGTTCGAACACGGTTTATGGTCTGGAAATCGGCGCACTGTAAGCCGGAAACGGCTCGCTGGCAAGCAAATGTCGGCGCTGGCCACAACCTATTCATTACCCGTCAGGTTATAGTCCGTGAGTGTCAGGTTTCCTAAACTGGCTTTCACAACAGAGGCAGTCGTCTGACTTCAACTGCTCACAGGGCTGCTGACAGCCTGACGCTGACGTGGCCTCCGGGCATCAGGGATTAACAGAGAAAATCGAAAGGTGACGTTATGAAGAATCTTTATCTCATGCTGACAATTGCGGGCGCCGTAGTACCCTATGTGTTCTTTATGCAGTTTATGGCAGAGGAGGGTGCCAGCCCTGTTCACTTTTTGCAGTCAGTTTTTGTCAATGGTGCAGCCGGTGGCTTTGCAGCTGATGTACTTATCAGTTCGCTGGTTTTCTGGATCTTTTTGTTCACTAGCCGGCAAAAGCGCATACCGCTTTATATCGTGCTGAACTGTACGATAGGTCTGTCCTGCGCACTGCCATGCTTTCTGTGGCTGCGGGAGAAAGATCTGGAGGCGCAGCAGGCCAGCTTAAATTAACGCAGGCAGAGGGTGGGGTTGACCCAGCCTGTTATGCACAGGCTTCAGACATCCTCAACAATTACAGCGGTACCCGTTACCGACACCATCATCATGCCGTTAGTCTGGCCGAAGCTCTCGTAGTCAATGTCGACCCCAACGATGGCGTTAGCACCGAGTTCATCGGCCCAGTCTTCCAGATCCTCAAGGGCAATTTCCCGGGCCTTTCCCAGTTCCCGCTCATAGGATGCCGAGCGCCCGCCAACAACATCTCTGACCGCTGCAAACATATCCCTGAAGATATTGGCGCCCAGAATTGCCTCGCCGGTGATGACACCAAGATAGCTGACGATTTTTTTGCCCTCGATGGTGGGCGTGGTGGTTACGATCATCGCTGTTCCTCCCAGTTTGCGTCCGGGTTATGTTAACAGTGGTTTGCGGCGCCGACTGCTTTTGACGGCAAAGTGGGCTGCAAACGGGTTGAAAGTCTCAGTTCCTGACGATAAGGATATCGCCGGAGGCATTGACCGGCTTTTTCAGCCATTTTGATACCACTTCGGTCTGACCTGCAAATTTGTCGGTGCATTTTTCTGCCAGTGCTGTAAAGGGGGGACGGCAGGGATCGGCGATCATAACCTGGGAAACGCCAGCCTTGCGTGACCGGTTAATCAGGTTATACAACATGGTCGTCATCTCATCCCAGAAACAGATATCTGCGCCCAGAATGACATCATATTGTCTGAGTTTTTCCGTCGTCAGCTGCTGAAATGTCATCTTCCTGCCTTCGACCGATACACCATTCATTTCGGCATGCAGTTGCATGTACGGAAGAACGTTCGGGTCTGCATCTATGCCAGTCACTGTGGCGTTGAATTTCTTCGCACAGTGAATGCCGAGCAGGCCCCAGCCGCAGCCAATTTCCAGCACGCGTGAGCCCTGTGGCAGTGGGTGCTTTTTCAGGTGCTCCATGATCAGGAAGCTGGAATTCCAGAATTTATTGCCATGGATTTCAGCAACGTAGCCTTCGCGTTTGAGTCTTCTGATCTCCGGATGAGTGGAGTTAAGAATTTTAACGCCGTAGGCCTGCCTTTGCGTTCTGATAGTCATGGTACCGCGATTCCTTAGCTGCTGAAGCCCGGCATTCTAACAGCTTGGCCGGCGGTGGTCATACTGCGCCGGCACTACCGGGAGTCAGCCAGTACAGACAGATGGACTCAGGCAGTTGACCAGACAGTGCAGATTTTTGGTAGTCTGTGACGGCTACCAATTAATTGTTTTGACGGAGAGAGGGATATGTCACCTTACCCCCACGCTGATCTTGCATCGGTGAGTGAACTCGCCCGTTCGGGCATGGCGCTGGCCCAGTATGCCAGAGATACCCCTGATCGTACTGCACTCTATACCCGGTTTGGCGACCGTACCTTTGGCGAACTGAATGCGAGGGCCAATCAACTGGTCAGACTATGGCGCGCCGCTGGCATTGGCAGTGGAGATGCGGTGGCGATGCTGATGGGGAATCGTCCAGAGTTTGTGGAAGTCTATAAGGCGGCTCTGCGGGCTGGCGTGCGGCTGACGCCGATCAACTGGCATCTGTCGGGGGAAGAGGTTTCCTACATCGTGGGCAACTGCGATGCTAAGGCGTTTATCTGTGAGGATCGCTACAGCAAGGCTGGCCAGGTGGCCCGGGCAGCGAATCCTGCACTGAAGCTGTGTCTGATGGTGGGAGAAGCAGAGGGCTTTGAGGAGTATGACGCGGCGCTGGCAGATTTCAGCGGCGCCGATATTGAAGACCCGGAACATGGTCGTTACATGCTCTATACCTCGGGCACCACGGGACGTCCCAAGGGCGTGTGGCGGGCCAGCCGTCCCCCGATTCTGCCGAACTGGGAAGATCCACGAGCTCCCATGATCCCGCTCAGCGATGCCTGTCTTCTCACCGGGCCGGCTTACCACGCGGCCCCTCTGATGAGTGTGGTGCGATCGCTGATCTCTGGTATTCCCGTGGTGATGATGGACAAGTGGGACCCGGAGGAAACTCTGGCGCTGATCGAAAAACACCGGGTGACTCATACCCACATGGTCGCCACCATGTTCCACCGTATGTTACAGCTGCCAGAGGGCACCCGCAGGAAATACGATTTATCGAGCCTGAAAAGTGTGAATCATGGCGCAGCTCCCTGTCCTGTCCATGTGAAACAATCCATGATCGAATGGTTCGGTCCGGTGATCAACGAGTATTATGCCGCTACAGAAGGGGGTGGTGGGTTTACCGTCACATCTGAAGAGTGGCTGAAGAAGCCGGGCACAGTAGGCAAGCCGCCAGCACAGTATGACAACCGCATTCTGGACGATGATGGAAACGAGGTCGGGCCAGGAGTCGTGGGTACTGTCTATATGAAAACCCTGGGTGATGCCTTTCAGTACTACAAAGATCCGGATAAAACTGCCTCGTCCTACCGGGGCGACTACTTTACCCTGGGAGATATGGGGTACTTTGATGAAGACGGTTATCTGTTCCTGACCGGGCGTACCGCCGAACTGATTATTTCAGGGGGAGTGAACATTTACCCTCAGGAAGTGGACAATGAAATTATGAAGCATCCTGCCGTTCACGAAGTGTGTACCATCGGTATCCCCAATGAAGAATGGGGAGAAGAAGTGCGGACTGTTGTGCAGGTCAAACCCGGTTTGACGGCTTCCGATGAGCTGGCTGCCGATATCATTGCCTGGGCCAGGGAACGTTTGGCGCACTACAAGTGTCCAAGACATATAGATTTTGCAGATGATCTGCCCCGGCTGCCGACTGGCAAGATCCAGCGACGACTGGTCCGTGACCCATACTGGGCGGGCCGCGATAAACAGATATAGGAACATTATGTGCAGGAAAACTGATCCTGGCCGCAGCGTGGCCACCCGAAAAATGATGGCTGGTCTCGCATTTTGCAGCGCCATACCACTGTTGTTGGCGGTTGCCGGAGCGCAGGCAGAGCCGAAGATATTCGCGTTGGGACAGGATGCGACAGAATCATTGGCATTAACCGTCTACAACAATAATTTTGCCGTGGTACGTGAGCAGCGAAAGGTCGTCCTGCCTCCCGGAGAAGTGGAACTTGAATATCAGAATGTGGCAACGCAGATTGAACCGGAATCTGTGTCGGTCACTGCCGCCAACGGTGGGCGCGCATTTGAGGTGCTGGAACAGAATTACCGGTTTGATCTGCTGAACAGGGAGACGCTGCTCAATCGTTATCTTAACCGTAAGTTGAAGTACAGCCGCAGTATTCTGAAAGATGACAGCTATGAGAAGATCCTGCGTGAGGGCAAATTGCTCGCGACCAACCCTGAAATTGTTGATTTTGGTGATGAGATAGAGATAGCACCGGAAGGCATCATCACCCTGGCCTATGTGCCTGAAGAGCTGAAATCTGTGCCCTCGCTGGTCTGGCTGTTAGACAATCGTCAGCAGAATGAACAGCAGCTGGATGTTTCCTATGTTACCGGCGGGATCAGCTGGCACGCAGACTATAACCTGGTGCTGGATCCGGGTACGGAGCGATTTGATCTGACCGGATGGGTCACTGTCAGTAATCAGAGTGGGGCCCGCTATGCCGATGCCCAGCTGAAACTGGTGGCCGGCGATGTTAACCGGGTCCAGCCACCAGTGCTGTCAGACCGGATGGAAATGATGTCAATGCGTAACGTCAGTGCGCGTTCAAAGCCCAGGGAAGAGGCTTTTTTCGAATACCATCTGTATACCATGCCCCGCAAGACGACTGTCGCTAATAATGAGACGAAACAACTGCGTTTATTAGAGGCAGAGAAAGTCGGATTTGAGCGCAGCTACGAACTGAGTCTGAATATGACCGGTGATACAGGCGGCGAGCCACAGAATTTCGATGTCAGTCTGAGCTTTAACAACTCATCCCGCAATGGTCTGGGCATGCCACTGCCTGCCGGCAAAGTCCGGGTGTATCAACAGGACAGTGATGGAGTCAGACAACTGGCAGGTGAGGATAGTATTCGTCATATCCCTGTTGATGAAGAAGTGAAGCTGACCCTGGGCAAAGCGTTTGATGTGATAGCAGAGCAGAAACAGCTGGAACAGCGACGGGTCAGCGACCGGGTCAGCGAGTATCGTGGACGCGTTTCAGTGCGGAACCGCAAGACAGAAGCCATCGAGGTGCTGCTGAATCTGAAAGGTTATGGCGACTGGGAAATCATTGAGGAATCTTTCCCGGGCAGTAAACAGGATGCCGGCACGCAGCAATACCGGGTTCCGCTGCAGGCAGGGGAAGAGCAACAGCTCACCTACCGGGCCCGTATCGTAAGGTAATCTGCCTGAACAGCGTGCAGGAAATAAAGGCCTTGCCGGCCTCAGTGCTGCTGGTCTCTGAGCCGCCGGATGACATGATCGGTCAGCAGGTCTGAAGCATCCAGCCCGGTGGCCTTGTACAACCCCTTATAGCCACCGAACGCGGATACTTCGAATACAACCGGGCCGTGCTCCCTTGTGATTGCGACATCAACACAGGTGAAATCCAGTCCAAAAGGCGCCTGTGCCTGGCGTGCCAGTTCGATAATCTCCGGGTCCAGGTTGCAGGTGCCATATTTACCGCCTTCCTGAGTTGTCGTATGCCAGGCAGAGCCATCGCCTACCCGGGCATAGGCACCCAGGAATTCTCCTCCCAGAAACACCAACCCATAGTCTGCGCCATCGATATCACATTTCTGTTGCAGATAAAGCACCGTTTCGCCTTTATCAACCTGTTGAGTCATCGCGTCTCTGGCGCTCACGGGATCTGTCAGCAGTGCCATGCCTCTGGCTTTGGTGGAATAAAGCGGTTTCAGAATGACAGGGAATTTGTCAGCAGCCCAGGCGATGGCATCGTCAATGGCTTCGGTGACAAATGTCGGCGGCATCGGCAAATGGTGCTCGTTGAGCGTGAGCGTACAGGCCAGCCTGCTGATCATTTTCTGGATTGCCCGCGGTGAAGAGAAAAAACGGACGCCCCGACGTTCCATCATGGCCAGCAGTTCCAGTTGTTCCCGCAGGTTAGGCGAATATCGTTTCCCCATTTTCTTGACGATAAAGCCGTCAAAGGCAGATACATCCAGAGCACCAAACTTCAGGCAGCCCGTGGCCAGATCATGAGAGAGTTCGTGGAGTTCGACGATCTGGCCGCCAGCGCCTTTCGCCTGCAGATGCTGACTGAGAGATTCCGTAGACCAGGCACCCCGGATACCGATGACGCCGATATTCAGAGCCATTCGGCCTCCGGTAGCATGTCCCGGTATGTGGGTACTGGGAGAGGAAAAGGTGTTCCCGGTTGTGTTATGACCTTGTCGATCATCGGTACGCTGCTCAGTGATGCCGGCCCTAAGTATAGGGAAATGAAGGCACCGGGGCGAGGTTTAAACGGCCTGAAATGGCCGTGCCGGACTGGCAGTGAATCAGCTGTCGGGTATCAGGTTAGTATCAGCCGGCGTATCCAGGGCGTATCAGTACTTATCGCTTCGATAAGGCCCTGTTTCGTGACCGTCAGGACAGCTGCGCCCGGCCCTGGCAGGTGATCCCGGGAGCGGGTGTTCTTATCGACAGAAGCATCACAGGCCAGATTCAGCATGCCGGCTCTCAGCATCATCCGCTGTCCCAGGCGCTGCTTCCGGTGACCGTGGACCAGCGCATGAATACCCTTATCGTGGAGCAGTTGACTACCATCGGCTGTGAATGGCAAATCGCTGCGACGGTATTTGGTACGGAACAGGTTGCCCACTGCATTGTGGTAAAGGTCGAAGGGGCTGGTCTGTAACTGTTCCCGGAACAGGCTGTTAACCGCCTGGGTGCCTGCCTGGGCGATCATTGCTGCCATCTGATCATCTACGCCCGCATGCAGAAACAGCAGCGAACCCTGTCTTTCCACCAGATTGAGACTGGGAAAGAACCAGCCATAGCGACCCTCTGGCGTCAGAAAATATGCCCTGAACTGTTCGATGGCCATGGCAACGTTGCGCCACCCCAGCGCTGCCAGGTGTGGCCGGAGTGTTTGTACTTTGCGGCGGACTGCAGCGATTTCCTTTTCCAGTTGAGCGGCTGTGAACCAGGGGCTGGCCGCGGACCGGAATGCCGGTTCCCACTCAGTGCCAGGTAATATCTGTTGCGCCAGTATGTCAGGGTCCGGGAAATCTGTTGTCTGTCCACTAGGGTTCTTTCTGATCAGCGACTTGAGCAGTGGCAGCACCTTGGCACCCATGCGGCAGAACAGGTGAGCCTCCAGTGGCTGCTGGCTCAGTGCGTACTGAAATCCCAGTAAGGTGCGCAGATCATGATTTCCTGCCAGCAGGCGTAGTCTGACGCCCTGCCTCTGCAAATCTGCCACCATATCGAGCAGGGCAAATACATCCGGCCCCTTATCGAAACAATCTCCGCCAATCAGCACATCCACTTCAAAGGCTGCGGCGTTCAGGGTCAGTGGCAATGTGACCGGAGGCGATGGCGCCGGGACGAGGCCTGCCAGAAACAAAGAGTGGTGAAAGGCCAGCGCATCGGCATGCAGATCCGTGAAAAAACAGATATCGCGTTCTGGTGGTTGCCAGCGGTAGCGTGACAGATAAGCAGCAGCCGTCTCTGCGTCAATGTCGTAGGGCGTGCCCGCAATCAGGCCGTTACCTTCGGGCCAGCTGCGTTCTTCTGCCGGGCGCCTCAGCATGTTCCAGTGGCCTCAGTTATTCTGCCAGTGCGCCTAGAGTAGCCTGAAATCATTCAGTGCTACAAATGTTCCGCCGTTGCGCTCGCACAGAATCCTCATGAAGTGGGCGTATTTGTACCCGGAAGCCTGATACTGGGCAGGCTGGGCAAAGATCACGGGAAAGCCGACACCGTGAATACGTACCAGCCGGTCGCCGTTTTCATCGGCAATGTTAATCCTGTCAACGAAGTCGATCACCCGGTTAATGGACCGCCCATTGAAGTCGTCCCCAAAGATATACAGGCTGATTTTGCGGCCTGGTTTATAGAAGGTAGAGATAGCAGTAGCGATGCCTTTCTCAGGACTTGACTGGCTGAAAGCATTCCAGTTGGTTAACCGGTCCAGAATCGCCTGGCGGCGGGCCGGGGTATCCGGAATCCACTCACCGGTATATTGGGAGAACATGTAGTGCCCCTGGTCGTTCATAACCTGAATGCCTTTCAGGTGCGGATACACCGCCAGGGTTTCATCAACTTTCTGTAGCACCAGCGGCCATGCGAACTGACGCATACTGCCGGAGGTGTCGATAATAAAGATGACATATTCACTGTCGACCGGAATGCCACCAATCTGGTTGTATTCCTGCTGCTTCTGAAAATTCGCCAGCAGTTTCTTCATCTCATCGGTGAGTTTCTGTTTGGCCTGGGCTAGCTGGCTTTCGATAGTGTTTTCTACCCGTGAGCGGTTGGTAGTGGCTTCGTACCTGGCCTGCAGGGCTTCAAACTGCTGACGTAGCTCGGTCAGGCGTTGCAACTCTTCCTTCTGCTGATCTTCTTTGCGAATCATTTCCCGGTTCAGCACCCGGGTTTCCCCACGAATGGTTTCCAGATCTTCCTGCAGAGCGGCAAGGTAGCCTTCAAGGTTGGTTACGGTCTCTTCAAAGATGATGGGTTCAAAGACCTTATTCAGAACTAACAACAAGATAAGGGCGCCGAAGCCACAGCTCACGACGTCCAGAAATGACAGGCTGATGCCCTCAATCTCGCGGCGTTTGGTTCTCATCAGGGCCAGTCCTTTGAAGGGCTCATGAATGAACCGGCAGTTTGCTGGGCCAGAATCCAGTAGGAAGGGGTAGCCAGTGGATCACCTTCCATGGGGAACAGAATGATGTTCACAGGCACCGCCGGTGGCAGTTCCTGAATGGCGCTGGTATAGAGCCGTACCCGGTCTTTACTGCTGATAACAGAACGCTCGGGAGGCGTCATGCCCTGGGTAGGCAGGCCATCGACAATCAGGAAAATATTGTCTGGTCGGGGCTCCATCCGGCGCAGCTTCTCAAATGGCAGATGAAGTGAGGTACCGCCTCCTGGCACGACTTCACGTAGTTTTTTCAAAGCTGTTTCAAGGGCATCGCTGTCAGATGTGGCCGCCCAGTTCGAGGTTTCATCGCCGGTCAGGAATTCTGCCTGGTCACTGAAGGTCATCAGAGCGAACTGTGCATCCCGCGGCAGATTGGCACTGATCCAGTCGACTGTGCGGATGGCACGTTGCCATTTCTCTGCACGTATCTTCTGTTCGACAGGCATGTTGTTCAGACGGATCGCATTGACGATTGTTTTGTGGAGCATGCTGGCAGATGTGTCAACGACTATGGCAATATGCTGACCACCTACATTAAGCCCCGTCAGGTACTGACGATTGCCGTCGCCGACAAACGTCCGCAAGCTGGTGCCCCGGGTATCAGTGTCATCGACGCTGCCGCGAAGATTAGCCGCTTCTTCCTCCAGCCGCTTGAGCTCTGACTTCAGATCCTCAATGGATTCTTTCTGGTTTGCCCCCTGTTGTTGCTCGTTCTGAATTCTGGCGGTGAGTTCTTCGATCTGATCGATAATTTGCCGGGTCATTTCATCGGTGGTCATGATCTGTTCTTCGGTGTCATGGACCACGGTTTTCAGTTGCACGAGATTTTCGGTTTCGTTGTCGACCAGCTCCTGTAAGCGTTTTACTTCAGCGGCAAGCTCGGTATTCAGCTCCTGAGAGGTCGCTTCAGTTGCATGATTGATTATGATGTAGACAAGAATTACCGCGCCGAAGCCACAGGACATGATGTCCAGAAAGGCGAGGCTGAAAACATTGAACTCCCGTCTGCGCGCCATGTTTCAGCCTGCGGATATCAGTTGGCAATCGATGCCGGCCACCGTCAGCTGATCGCCGGGTGTTACCCGTACAGACTGACTGACCGGTTGTCGGTTCAGGGTCAGATTCTGTTCCTTCCCGGGGTCCAGCCAGATATCACCAGCGCGGCTGAACAAGGTGAATGCAGCGCGGTTCGGGTCGGTTACAATCCCTTCCTGGCTAATTTCTGCAATCGCCAGTGCTGAACCTATGGCGTAGGCGTGATGATTGATCAATAAGTGAGTAACC
>JAGRIO010000116.1 GCA_020443225.1 Pseudomonadales bacterium | reverse complement strand
TGAAATACATCGCGATACTATAGAAGAAAACCGGCCCCAGACAGTAAACCAGACGCAGCGAAAGTACGCCGGCTTCAGTACTGGCTGCGATGCCACCGGACGGATCGAAGCCCAGCAGGCCGACCACGTTCAGGGATATCCCGGTACCGAGGGCTACTGCCAGTTTCTCGGTAAGCCCGAGAATGGCGAAATAGGTTCCCGCTCGTTTGCCACCGCTTCGCGCCGTGTCAACATCAACCACGTCTGCCAGCATGGCCACCGGGAGGAATTGCAGTCCACCGAAGCAGAACCCCTTGATGGTAAACAGCAGGAAGAAGGTCAGGTAATCGCCGTAGGATAAAAACAGATTGGCAAAGCTGACAACCGCAACAGTAATCAGTGTGCACATAAAGGCCAGATGTTTACCGATTTTGCGACCCAGCCACAACCAGAACGGAATGGCACCCAGTCCGGCAATGAAATAGAAGAAGTAAGCGGCACCAATAGTCGGCACGCCGATAATATCGCGGATAAAGAACAGAGAGACCGCATTTCTGAAGGCTTCTCCGAAGACCACCATCAGTGCAATGATCAGCACCCGGCGCATTGGACCGTTTTTCCACAGATATTTCAGCCCCTCTTTGAGGGGAACAGCATCTTTCTTAGACGGTGCAGGCTCCTTGACAAACGTCAGCACGATAAAGACGCAGACGGGTAGCATCAGAATAATGGTATAGGCGAGACCCATAAGAACAGGCCCGGTGAGTGTTGCGCGGTCGACGATCTTCTTGTCGCCAAAATCGCCCGTGAATGCACCAAAGGCATCACGCAGGATAACCCCGAACACCTCGCTGACGGCAGCGCCATCGGCGGTAATTTCAATGATCATTGGCACTGTGGCTGCAACCATCAAGCCACCCAGGACGAAAAATTCCCGTGCCGCTGTGACGCGACTGCGTTGATGATAGTCCGGCGAGAGTTCTGCGCCCCAGGCCCGGTGGGGTAACGCGATTATCGTACTGCCCAGAAAGAACAACGTCAGATAGATCAGGAAATAGACGAGCCCGGCGTCTTCCGGTGGAATAAAGAGTTTGTACACTCCCAGCATCATGACGGGCATGCCGACAAAGACCCAGGGCTTTCGGCGACCAAACCGGGTATGCCATCGGTCTGATATCTCACCCATGATCGGGTCAGAGATGACATCGGTGAATCTGGCCAGCATGAGAATCGTGCCGACAGCAGCCAGGCTGATACCAAGATTGCCTGCGTAGTGAGCTGGAATCCAGATCGCCAGCGGATAGCCAATGACGGCCAGAGGCAAACCAATGGCGCCGTGGGCATAGACCGTCTGCTTCGAAAGTACCTGCGACGAAGTATCGTCTGTCATAACCTGCTTCCTCAATTGGGGACAGTTAACCTTTTCCCTGAGTCGAGCCGATAATGCTTACGTCATCTTCAGTAAATGCCCGCAGTTTTCCCTCTCTGCAGCATGGATGATATAAGCGTCACTAACAGCATCAACGCACTATGGCTCGTATCAAACGTCTGGTTGTACCCGATTATCCGCACCACGTTGTGCAGCGCGGAAACCGCCGTCAGGCTGTTTTCTTCAATCAGGGTGACTATCGAGACTATCTTAAGCTTGTCGCCGACGCAAAAGAGAAAGCACAGGTGGATATATGGGCATACTGCCTGATGCCCAATCATGTTCACTTTATTGTGGTACCGGGATCGGAAGATGGGCTGGCAGCATTTTTCAGTCAGGCTCACAGGCGATACACCCTCAGGATCAACCAGCGCTACGAGTGGCAAGGGCATTTGTGGCAGGAACGCTTTCACTCGACGGTCATGGACGAAGCACATTTGTTGGCGGCTGTTCGCTATGTGGAGCAAAATCCTGTTCGTGCAGGTCTTTGTCAGTCACCGGCCGACTGGCCATGGTCCAGTGCGAGGGCACATCTGAGTGCCACGGATGATTGTTTAGTGGGTGTCGGGCCGATGCTTGCGCGGATCAATGACTGGCAGGAGTATCTGGGCGGCAACGCCAGTGAACAGATGATTACCCAGCTGAGAAAGAACGCGGCGACTGGCAGGCCAGTGGGTAGTCAGGCGTTTGTCAGGGAGCTTGAGCGTAAGACTAACAGGAGTCTTCAGTTGAAAACCCGTGGTCGTAAGCCAAGGCGGATATAGTCTCTGAATGTCTGAATAGCACAGCAGCGTTACATCTTCTGACTTCTCTAGTATTCATCAGCTAATTCGATGTTGTACACCGCAATGGGCGACGCTGAAGTGCCGTAATGCTTTACGCTTCCGTGCTATACGCCAGTTGTGAGAAGCATCAGCCACTATGGGCCCGCACATTGAAGGTCAGCTGAATCATGACACATGCAAAAAGGGTTAATTGTCCCCAATTGTTTACGGAATAAGTTAACTGTCCCCGATTTTAAGGAGGGAGTGGAGGTAGCGCTGGGAGTGGTGGCGGGCGTGGGGTGTGATGAGAGAGAGGATCGTTTGGATGAGAATCCGGATGTCGCCGGTGAGCGACATAGTTGAAATACAGGCTAGTTGTTGGCTTGCCTTTTCAGGTAGTAAGTGGGTCAGGTACAGCGTTTCTGGATTGTCGCAGTTCTGCAGAACCTGATCTTCGGCGATAAACAATAGCGCTGATGAGCAGGTGAGCCCTGGTCGCACTTTAAGGATGCGCTTAAGCTGATCCGTTGGGAGCCGGTCAGCATGCGCGGGTTTGTAGGGTCTCGGGCCCACCAGACTCATGTCCCCCCGCAGGACGTTCCAGAGTTGTGGCAATTCGTCGAGGTGCGTGCGGCGCAGTATTCGTCCACTTGTGTGTATCCGACTGTCGTTGAGGGTGGCAACCGAACTGCCGGCACTGTCCCGGTCACTGGACGACATGGTTCTGAACTTGATCAGTGTAAAGGGTTGGTGGTGCTGACCGAGGCGGGTCTCGCGATAGAACACCGGCGACCCTTCCACCAACCGCAGCCAGAGACTACAGGCCAGCAACCAGGGCAGCAGCACCAGCAGTAATAACAATGAAACAACAATATCGAATAACCGTTTGCCATGGCGAGGGTAGTCAGTCACAGCATGTGTCCGTCAAAATACAACCCGCTCAGTACGCCCAGTGGATAAAGCACAAACGTCAGCAACGCCATGGGTTGAACGGGTTTGTCCCGATAGAAACTCAGTGGATTTTGCCAGCACCACAGGCTGGCCAGCATGGCCGTTGGAACAGCAATCGCACCCCAGAAAACAGCCAGCGGCAGAGTGGTTATGACGGGTAACAACAGCATCAGCGCGAAGCCTGCCAGATAAATCACGGGCAGCGTCCGGCTGGCACGGTGTTTACCCAGCAGCACCACCATATTGCGTTTGTTAGCGGACTGATCGGCATCATGATCGGGAAACTCATTGACCCACAAAAACGCGGTGATAAAGATACCCAGCGGCAGCGACAGCCAAAGAACCTCAGTATTCCAGTGATGGCGCTGGATCAGATAGGTGCTGAGGGCGATCACCGGCCCGTAAATCAGCAACACAGCGATTTCACCCAGACCGCGATAGACCAGTTGCAAGGGTGGTCCGTGATAGGACCAGCCCAGAATCAAACCAGCCATGCCAATCCAGAACACCTGTGGTTCCCGCATAAACACGATCAGTGCGCCGATCATGAGCCCTGCTGCGCCGAACAGAAATGCGATCAGCCAGGTCTGCTGGCGACTCAGCAACTGATCGACCATGACCCGCTTGCCGCCAGAAAAATCTGTCTTGTCTTCTGGTGCTACCGCCAGGTCGGTTCCCGAATCGTAGTCATAGACGTCGCCCCAGGCATTCTTGGCGACCTCCATGCAGAACATAGCAATGCCAAGCATCAGCAGCCAGACCCAGTCCAGCGGCGCTTCTGTTGCCGCAACGCTGGCACCAATGGTCATGGATGCGACGGAAGTTATGCTGATTTTTGGGTCAGCAAGACGGTAGATGCCCAGTGCCACTTTACGGTTCATTGTGGATTTCCAGTCATTGATCTGCCTGAACACGGATATTCGTTTTTGTTTGCATAAGTAAACGTAGGTGCTCCGGCGTCAGTCGAAACCTGCGCCTGCCGGGAATCGCGCCCTTACCAGCAGGTTATCAGATAATCTTACGCTTCCGTCGTCAGACATAAAGTGATCCCCGTCAACCCGGCACATCTGCATTCAATCAGGTTGCGTTATACTCCAGCTACTTATTTGCTATTGAAAAAGGAACCGAGATGCCCGGCACGCCCCCAGACAATCAGGACTCATTACTCAAAACCGGCCTCGGTGTACATGATGACATCCAGCTGGATGAATCGGGGCGCGCCATCCTCACACTGGATGTACAACCTCATCATTGTCATGCCGTCGCGCAGGGAGGATATGTGACCGCCTGGATTGATATGGCGATGGCCAGGGCCGTGTTTGCCACCAGTGACGAAGACATTGGCTGTAATACGCTGGAACTGAAGGTCTCATTCTATCTCCCGGCACTTGTCGGTCAGCGTCTGCTGGCGGAAGGGTGGGTTGTGAGGAAGGGGCGCTCAATCGCCTTTCTGGAAGGCGAGCTTCGTGATGAGCAGGGTGTGGTACTGGCCAGAGCGACATCCACCGCCAAACTCAGTCATTTCCGGGATAAAGCTGCCGGCTGATGTCAGTGGCTTCTGGCGCTGTTCATCCTGCGGCGGTATGCTCATGTGAAACCACCGGGAGTGATCAACATGGCCTATACAGCAGCGGATGCCATTGCCGAAGCGCTGGCACAGCTGGGAACTGAACACGTTTTCGGCATTGTCTCGATCCACAACATGCCGATATTTCAGGCGATCAACCGTCTGGGTAAAACCCGGATAATCACGGTTCGTCACGAACAGGCGGGTACTCACGCAGCTGACGGGTATGCCCGGGCGACAGGTAAACCCGGGGTCATGATTGCGTCCACTGGCCCTGGCACGTCAAATACTGTCACAGGTCTGTACGAGGCCTTGTATGGTTCATCACCGGTACTGGTGATCACCGGGCAGGCGGAGACCGCTTTTTATGGCCGTGGGGCAGGTTACGTTCACGAAGCCGAACATCAGGTAGAGATGTTGCGTCCGGTTTGTCGCCGGGTTGAAAGTCCGCGTCATGTGAGCCAGATCGGCCCAGCCTTCAATATGGTGGTTGCAGAAATGCTGACCGGGCGCAAAGGCCCGGTTGCCATAGAAATCCCGATTGATCTGCAATATGCAGCAGCAGAACCTTTTTCCCTCAATCTGCCACAGGAATCCAGAGCCAGTGCAGACGAGGCAGTGGCAAGTCGTGTTGCCAAAGCGGTAGGTCAAGCTTCGCGCCGTATTATTGTTGCCGGTGGTGGCGTTATTGCCGCCGGTGCCAGCGACAAGCTGGAGAAACTCGCAAGACTGCTGGACGCCCCGGTACTGACGACGGTGGACGGTCGGGGTGTCATGAATGAAGACGACCCCTTGTGCGTCGGTAACTTTTTTACCAGCGCAGGCATTTATCAGGCCATTGAGTCAGCAGATCTTACCCTGGCCTTCGGTACCCGGTTTGCAGTGGGCAACGGCGGTGTCGGGCAGAAAATGCGACCACCGGGCAAGCTGGTGCAGGTTGACATTGATGGTGCCATGATCGGACGAACCCACTCAGTTGATATCCCCTGGCTGGAAGATGCTGGCGTGGCGCTGGATGCCTTGCTGGCTGAACTGGAAAAGACAGAGCAGGGCGGGTTGACCCCTAATGATGCCCAGTTCAACGAAACCGTCAGCGAGGCGCGGGATGGTGTGCGATCTTCAATGCGTGCGCGGCTGGGTAAGGATTTTCAGCAGATTATGGACCGGCTGCGGGCGCACCTGCCAGCCGATGGTATCTGCGTGCGGGACCAGACCATATCTGCCTACAACTGGGGCAACATGCTGTTCCCTGTCTATTCGCCGCGAACTTCGCTGAACCCGACCTCCGGTGCCATCGGGCCGGGCCTGCCTATGGCGCTGGGTGCCGCTGTCGGCAGTGGTAAGAAGACCGTGGTGATTCATGGCGACGGTGGATTTATGTTTCACGCCACTGAAATGGCAACACTGGCGCAATATAAGATTCCGCTGGTGATCTGTCTGTTCAATGATTCGGGCTACGGGGTGCTGCGCTGGTTACAGGAAAACGAATTCGGAGACTTTTCAGATACAGATCTCGGTAAGGTCGCATTCGTTAAAATGGCCGAGAGCATGGGCGTTCCCGGTCGCCGGGTACGTGATATTGCCAGCTATGATCAGGCCCTGGCAGAGGCATTTGCCACCGATGGTCCATTCATCGTTGAGATTGATATGGAGTACTTCGAGCCCATGGCTATTTCGAAACCACCTCATCAGAAACTTGAAGTGGATGTGAAACAGTAGCTGGCAGCAAGCAGCCTTTTCCCGGCGACAGCGCCAGAATCCCTGTGACAGCACCAGACAACCGCAACCCCTGCAAGCATGTGCACCTGTAGCATTCTGTCCGGACCATGGTACACTCAGGCATCTTTTTTGAATATTGACGACAAGCCAGGGGGATTGACCGACAGGTGAATCCCGCCGGGCATGAGGTGCTGTAATGGTTGATAACATGTCAAAGCGTGGTTTTGATCCGCTTGTGTACCGCTATCAGGATGCTATTCCTGCGACCGGGGAAATCAAGGAACTTGCGGATGGCGTCTACTGGATTCGCCTGCCTATGTTCGGCGGGCTTGATCATATCAACGTCTGGTTGCTGCGTGACTATGATGGCTGGACTATTGTCGATACCGGTATTTTTAAAGACAAGGTTCAGGAAGTCTGGAGCGGTATATTTGCCAGGTATCTGGAAGGGAAACCCGTTAAGCGGGTGATTGCGACGCACCTGCATACTGATCACACCGGCAATGCTGGCTGGATCTGCAATCAGTTCGGTGCCGAATTGTGGATGAGCCGCAGCGACTTCTACATGTGCAAGGTTATGGCGGCTGACGGGCCTTCTGATGTTCCTGAAGATGCAATCAAGTTTTATCGTCGGGCCGGTTTTGATGAACAACGGCTGGACCGCTATCGCAGTCGTTTTGGCCAGTTCGGCGCGAGTATTTCGCCCCTGCCTTCCGGTTACCGGCGTATCAGCGATGGCCAGTATATTGATATCAATGGGCGGGAATGGCGGGCAGTCATTGGCGGCGGCCACACACCAGAACATGTCTGTCTGCATTGTCCGGAACTGAAGGTTCTGATTGCCGGAGACCAGATTCTGCCCCGTATCACACCTAACGTCAGTGTTCAGCCTTCAGAGCCCTTTGCGAATCCGCTCAAAGACTGGCTGGCTTCCTGCGAGAAGTTCCGCGAAATTCTGCCGCCCAACCTGCTGGTGCTACCGGCGCATCAGGATATCTATGAAGGCGTGCACGAACGCCTGACGGCGCTGATAGACTGGCATGAAGTTGCACTGGAGAAGCTCTATGACTTGTGTGACGAACCAAAGCGGGCAGTGGATGTGTTCCCGGCCCTGTTCAAGAGTGAGATTAACGAGTGGTCTTACTTTCCTGCGACCGGGGAATCAATTGCACACCTGCACTGTGCGCTGGAAAGAAGAATACTGACGGTAGAGGAAGATGCAGACGGCGTCGCCTGGTGGCGACGCGCCTGAAAGCGCTTGTTGGGCGCTGAGGCCGGATGATCGGCGCAGCGCCAGGTAGCTTAAGCCATAAGGCTATGGGGTTTACCAGAGACCATACTTCTGGATTTCAGTACGGCCTACCACCATGTGATGTACTTCATCAGGACCATCAGCGAAACGCAGATGACGCATGTCGGTGTACATCTGTGCCAGCGGAGTCCACTGGGAAATACCTGCTGCACCGTGCATCTGAATAGCCTGGTCGATGATCTTGCAGACTCGCTCTGGCACCATCGCTTTAACGGCGCTGACGTAAACCCGGGCTTCCTTGTTACCCAGGACGTCCATCGCTTTGGCTGCCTGCAGTACCATCAGCCGCATGGCATCAATCTCGATACGGGCGCGGGCGATAATCTCCAGATTGCCACCAAGCTTGGCAATCGGTTTGCCAAAGGCTTCGCGGGTTGCTGAACGCTTGACCATCAGTTCCAGAGCTTTTTCTGCCTTACCGATGGAGCGCATGCAGTGATGAATACGACCTGGTCCCAGACGTACCTGTGAAATTTCAAATCCACGACCAACACCCAGCAGAACGTTTTCCTTGGGTACCCGAACGTTATTGAAACGCAGGTGCATGTGACCTCGTGGCGCATGATCCTCACCAAACACCTGCATCGCCTCAAGTATCTCAACGCCAGGGGTGTCCATGGGTACGAGAATCTGAGACTGCTGACGCGAGGGCGGTGCATCCGGGTCTGTCTTGACCATCACGATCATGATTTTGCAGCGGGGATCGCCAGCACCAGAGATGTAGAATTTCTCACCGTTAATCACCCACTCATCGCCATCGAGTTCCGCGCGGGTTGAAATGTTCTTGGCGTCAGAGGAGGGCAGCCCCGGTTCCGTCATCGCATAGGCAGAACGAATATCGCCATTCAGCAGTGGCTTCAGCCACTTTTCTTTCTGCTCTTCGGTGCCCACACGCTCCAGTACTTCCATATTGCCGGTGTCCGGCGCGCTGCAGTTCAGGGTTTCTGAAGCCAGGGCATACTTGCCAAGCTCTGCAGCAATGTACGCATAATCCAGGTTGTTCAGGCCTTCACCAATTTCTGAGTCAGGCAGGAAGAAGTTCCACAGGCCAGACTGCTTGGCTTTTTCCTTGGCACCGTCCAGCAACTCAAGCTGCCGTGGATGCCAGCTCCAGCGGTCTTCCTTGACTTTGTCGAGGGCGAAGAACTCTTCGGTGATGGGTTCAACATTTTCTTTGATATGTTTTTGAACTGCATCCATCAATGGCTGAGCTTGCTCAGACATCGCCAGATTAAACAGATCAGCATTCAGATCAGGCATGATTCTCTCCTGTGATCGGGGGTTGAATATACTGTGAGAGACTGCCTGTTTTCACTGACGCTGACAAGGATTGGCCATATTCATTTAATGAATGCACAGGGGCTTAGAAAATACGCTGGCAGAATGCTGCATGCCGCCAATGCTGACCCGTCAGGCCACCCAGGCAGCGCCTTCGCTGATGGCCTCTGCGATGTCGTCGTCGCTGTAGCCGCAGGCTGCCATGACTTCCCGGGTATGCTGGGCGGCCAGTACACAGCCGGATTCAGTGACCCGGGAACGGGAAAAGCGCACCATGGCACGATGCCGGAAGTAGCTGCCAAGTGTCGGATGCACGGCTTCACACATCACCGCAGAATTTTCATGGGCTTCGCTGGCAAAGTATGCCGCCAGCGTCTCATTGCTGGCCACTACGACTGGCAATCCGGTTTGCTGCCAGGAAGCGACCTGGCTTGCGGCGAATACTTCCAGAAGTTGCGCGGCGAGAAATGCATCCTCGGCCGCAGACAGGTGCCAGGGTGCCGGATGTCTGCCACTGAGATCCGTCCGGTTAATATGCCGACAGAATTCCAGCCACTCACCGGTTTGCTGTATTGAAACAAACAGCCAGCCGTCCGCGCAGGGGTATAGCCGCTGCAGTGCGTTGAATCCTTTCAGATCCGGTGTCAGCTGCGGCGTAGTTGGTTTGTCAGGGTAGCTTACCATGTCATCAAAGTTGGCATAGGCGTTGGCAATAAACATATCGCCGAAGATTTCCTGGCCCTGGCCGGTTCGATCACGGGCCACCAGACCCAGCAGGGCACTGGTCGCGATAACCATTGCTGTGTTGGGATCCGGATTGACTTCATTGGCACGCATGATTCGGCGAGCAGCTTCCCGAAGTTCAGGCACCGTTAGCAGATCGGCGGGCAATCCACCTGCCTGACGGGCGGCGCCGCCCATAGCCGCGCCGGGTATCGGATGTGTAGAGGGTCGCAGTGCCCCCGGTCCCTTGCGACCATAGCCATTGGCAGACAAATAGATTAATTGTGGATTGATAGCTGCGAGCGTGGGGTAATCGATACCCAGTCGTTCCGGCACGCCCGGCCGGAAGTTGTGCAGAACAATATCTGCATCGCGAATAATCTGATGGACGATGTCCCGGGCAGCAGCCTTCTTCAGGTCCAGGCCCACAGACAGTTTGCCCTGATTGCAACGCAGAGAACCATAGCCATCAGCCATTTTCCGGAAAGGGTCACCGCCAGGTGATTCCACCTTGATCACCGTTGCACCCAGATCAGCTAAAAACGACGCCCCCAGGGGCGCGGCGATGATGGTGGCGAGTTCGACGACCCGAATGCCGGCGAGGG
>JAGRIO010000115.1 GCA_020443225.1 Pseudomonadales bacterium | reverse complement strand
TGGATTTGCTCCCGCGGTGAAATTCGCAGGGGGCCGAGTATCCAGAACAGATCGACCCTGCCGCTGATATCACGGTTGCCATAACCTGTGAGGTCGATGTATTTCTGCATGGTCTCAGCACCGGTCTGTCTGACCAGTTGCTGATAATGGGGCAGGGCGGAATACTGAAAGGCGTCGCGCAAATTCAGATCCTGATTAATGACGCTACGGCTGCGGGTTACGCCATCCCAGGGAATCAGGGTCTGCGTATCTGGCAGGGTCCCGGCTTCCAGAATCACCAGTGAGCTCATAATCTTGAAGGTCGAGGCTGGAATGTAACGCTGGTTGACAGCATCCGGTTCACTGGCCCACCAGGTGTCCTGCGCTTCATCATAAATCAGCATTTGCCCCCCATAGCCGGCCCTGGCGATCAGCTCACGGGCTTCCGGCAGGGGTTTGATGGTCTCGCCGTGGCTGACTTGCGGCACGCTGAAAGTGATAAAGACAGTAAGCAGAAACGTGACCCATACTCTGCATGGCTGCCACCATGACCGCCTGCGGAGTGCGAACGGATAGGCTTGCGGTAGGTCCGGCAATGCCTGCGCATGACCGGCTGAAGAATGATGTTTCATAGTGTACCGTACCAGATCATTGAACTGACTATGCTGCCACAATGGCTGCAGATCATCACGCAGGCGGCGGATGATTCTCAGGTGGTTAGTTGATATGGTTCGGACAACCTTACCTGATGTGGCCGGGACTGTTGATGAAACCCATTGCCAGCCGGGCTGCCAGACTGAACAGGAACTGATGCTATGGATGCAATAGCCCATATTCGTGAAATCGAAGAGCAGGGTTACACGGTGCTGGAAAACGTCATTGAGCCGGATCTGACCGCTGAGCTGAATGATGCCCTGTTGCGGATTGAACATGATGAGAAGATTCGGCCAGGGGCTAACAGCTTTGAAGGGCATCACACCATCCGGATTTATAATTTGCTGGCGCGTGCAGCGGTCTTCCGGCAGATTCCCACCCATCCTGCTTTGCTACCAGTGGTCGAGGGTATCCTCGATGAAGGGTGTCTGATTTCATCCCTGTCTTCTATTTCCATCGATCCAGGTGAAGGCGCACAGCCATTGCATGTGGATGACACGCTGATTGGTTTACGCCGGCCCCATCAGGCGGTGGTGTGTAATTCCATGTGGGCGCTGACAGATTTCACTGAAGCCAATGGCGCGACCCGCATTGTACCCGGCAGTCACCTCTGGGATCGGCGGCCGGAATATGGTGAAAGCTATGACACCATTGCGGCAGAGATGCCGAGGGGTAGCCTGCTGATATGGAATGGGTCCCTCTGGCATGGCGGCGGTGCTAACCAGTCAGGTGAGCGGCGGGTTGGTATTGCCATGAACTATTGTGCAGGCTTTATTCGTCAGCAGGAGAACCAGCAGCTGGGTATTCCGCTGGAGATTGTCAGTAAATTTTCACCACGCCTGAAAGCGCTGGCCGGGTTCGGAACCTATAAGAATCTCATTGGCCACATTGATAAACAGTCACCCATGCAGAAACTGTTTGGCGAAGATGAAGCCTTCCGGTCAGTGTGGGATCAGATCGGCTGACTTCAGGTCATCAAAGCGACTGTCAGGCTGGTAATGGCCATCAGCAAAGCAGCCGGCGACCACAGCATACGCTCTTTCCTGCTGGGGGTGATGGTGTTGAGTATGAAGCTGACGGAAGAGATAGCCGCCGCTACCCAGATCAGCTCGTCAGTCAGGGGTCTGAAGTCTGGCAGAATCAATCCGGCGCGGCACAGTACGACCACCATCATGGCGTCCAGCAGCATAATCTGAATCACTTCCACTATACGTATGTGGGGCGGCAGCACGCCCGGGTATTTGCCCCCGAGGGCCATTTCACCCCAGGGCGCACCGGCAACCAGTGCAACCTGAAACATCACTACTGCGGAAGTGACCACAGCAAACACAATGGCTGCGACGGTAGGTATATCTGTCATGCCTGCAGACTCTGCTCGTAGGTTTCAAATCCCCCTTCTATCGCCGGGAAAATGCCAACAATGTCGAAGTAGGGAACCGTGTAGATTTCTGAGTCCCGCAGCGCTTCGGTCAGAAAATAGTAATCCTGAATATCGTCGGTTTCATACATGGCGATATCACTACAGGCTGCGCTGAAGGCTTCGACATCAAAGAACCGGACCTTAACGCTGGGATAACGGGAAAAGATGCTGGCAGCAAGTTTGTCGGAAATGGCAGAGCGCTCTGCCCGCGACAGTGCCAGCCAGTGCCTGGTGGCGTTCATATGAACGAAGAAGGTGTATTTTGCTGCCAAGATCCAGCTCCTGTCTGCTAGTTGGTCTGTCTGCTAGTTGGTCTGTCTGATAGTGCGTCAGCTTTAAACGGGTATGACGGGGTAAATTGTTGTCAGCCAATCCCGGCAATGATTTTCGGGCAGGATTGTAAGGCGGGTAAACCGTTATGGCATCAGGATTGCGGCCAGTCGCCTGATCGGCGGGCTGAGTGAGGAAATAGTCTTACAGAGCGGTGACCGGTCTGCCGTGCGACTGGACCCACATCCGGCAATGAGCTGCCGGGCGTGGGTCTGATCAGTACCACTACGCTGCCCGATCATGGCTGGTACTGATAACACCAACGTCGCGGGCGGAATCTCAGCTGGCGACTTCTTCGCTTTCTTCCATTCGTACGTTGAATTCGTACTTGCTGATGGGCAAGTGACGAACACGGGTGCCGGTAGCAGCGTAAATGGCATTGGCGAGGGCCGGAGCAGTGCCGGGCACACCCGGTTCACCCGCACCACCCCAGGGTTCGAGACTATTGATGATATGGGTCTCGATTTTGGGGGCCTTATCCATACGTACCATCGGGTAGCTGTCAAAATTGGTCTGTTTGACGGCGCCGTTGTCGATGGAGATTTCTCCGTAGAGTGCCGCTGTCAGACCATAGATCACGCCGGATTCCATCTGGGCTGTCAGGCCATCAGGAGAAACCGCATAGCCGGCGTCCACCGCTACAACTACCCGGTCGACACGGATGTCATTATTTTCTACCGTCACTTCCACGACTTCACCAACGATGGTGCCAAAGGATTCCTGCAAGGCGATTCCGCGCCCCCGGTTGGCACCCAGTGGCTCACCCCAGTTGGCCTTCTCTGCCACGAGTTCCAGAACTTTCCTGTGGCGGGGATGATTGCTCAGCAACTGCCGGCGGTACTCAAATGGGTCCTGATTGTTTTCCCAGGCCAGCTCGTCAATAAACGATTCGGTAAAGAAGCCGTGTTGTGAGTGGTCGACGCTGCGCCAGGGCCCGAACGGGACATGAGTGGGGCTGTCGATGAAGTGAATCTTCTGGTTGGCAATGGCATAGGGAATGTGTGGTGCCTCTACGGGTTCGTGCTTGTCGACGTAGAGGTTTTCCCAGGCCTCAGGCAAGCCATAGTCATCCAGTGCTGCGCGGAAGCGGGAAGCAACAGCGGGACGGTAAATATCGTGCTGCACGTCTTCTTCCCGTGACCAGATAAGCTTCACCGGCACCCCTGCAGCCTGCGATATTCTGGCCGCCTGAATGGCGGTGTCAGGGGTTGCACGCCGCCCAAAGCCGCCGCCCATCGTATAGTTGTTCATGGTTACTGCGGCTGAATCAAGATCCAGTGCCGCGGCGATCTCATGACGGAATCCCAGTGGATTCTGTGACCCAGTCCAGATTTCACACGCCTTACCGGTATGGTTGGCAACCGCATTCATCGGCTCCATGCACGCGTGCGCCAGATAGGGGACTGTGTACTCAACTTCCACCACCCTGCTGGCATCAGCAAATGCATGAGAAGTATTGCCGGTTTCGACATCAGTTTTGGTATTACCACTGGCAGCAGCTTCGTCCATGTCTTTGCGGAACTGCGCGAAAATAGTCTCGCTGCTCGCAATCTCGTTACCACTTGTCTGCCAGTCGATCTTCAGTGCTTTCAATGCCTGACTGGCCTGCCAGTAGCCATCAGCCACCACGGCAACTGCATCATCGAGTCTGACAACACTGTGAACGCCGGGCATGTTTCTGGCTGCACTGTCATCCACTGCCCCCAGGGTCGCGCCGAATACGGGGGCCGCCTTGATAGCTGCGTATTTCATGCCGGGGACCGTGACATCAATGCCAAACATGGCGGTGCCATCGACTTTCGCGGGAATGTCACGGCGGGCAACACTTTTGCCCATAATGTTGAACTGATCGGGGGTCTTCAGGGTTGGCGAGTAGGGTGGTTCAAGCTGACCAGCCGCTGCAGCAAAGCTGGCGTAGGTGGCTTGTTTGCCGCTCGCTTCGTGAATCAGCATACCGTTGACAGTTTTAATGGTGTCTGGCGCTACACCCCAGTCGCTGGCTGCTGCCTGAACCAGCATTTCCCGGGCTGCGGCACCCGCAACCCGCATACCATAGACGCCGGTTGTACGGATACTGAGGCTACCACCGGTAATCTGCAGGTGCATGGCTTTGGCGACCGTCAACAGCACGCCGTCAACACTGCCTACCAGTGGGCCGGGAATTTCTGCGGGCCCCAGCAGGTAACCCTTGCCCAGTTTGTAGTTGGCGTACTCATCTTCCGGCGGTGCTTCTATGAAGCTGACGTCGTTCCAGGCCACATCCATTTCATCAGCCAGCATCTGGGTCAGTGCTGTCTGGGCACCCTGACCCATCTCTGAATGGGGCACAATGGCAGTGACTTTGTTGTTCTCGTCGATCTTTACCCAGATATTGATAAGGTGTTCGCCCTCATCAGTCACGACACTGGCAACTTTCCCGTTGCGGTTACCGGGGCGTACACCGACGCCGATGACCAGGGCCGCACCACCGATGACACCGGCGGTGATAAAACCTCTGCGAGTCCACTTACCCATGAGTCACCTCCTTTGCGGCTTCTGCCCTGGGGTCGAAATGCCGGACTACGGCGCCGGAAGCCACTGTCTTAATGGCTTCCCTGATTCGGCTGTACATACCACAGCGGCAAATATTGCCCGCCATGGCGGAATTGATTTCGTCATCGCTGGGATTGGGATTTTTGTTCAGCAGGGCTACTGCTGACATGATCTGCCCTGACTGGCAGTAACCACACTGGGGTACCTGCCCGGCGATCCAGGCTTCCTGTACCGGATGCAGCCCATCTTGCTGATTGCCAATACCCTCGATGGTGGTGATGCTGGCACCGGCCGCTGCAGCGACGGGTGTGACGCAGGCACGCAGGGGACTGCCGTTCATATGCACGGTACAGGCACCACACTGAGCAATGCCGCAGCCAAATTTGGTGCCTGTCAGGCCGAGATTTTCTCTCAGCACCCACAGCAGTGGAGTGTCAGCAGCCACATCAACTGTGTGCTCCTGACCGTTTACTGTCAGTTTAATCATCAATAGTCCTTCCGTTGTCTTTGCCAGTCAGGATGACCTGCCAGGGTGATGTGTCAGTGTCATCCACCGCGGAGATCTGTCAGTCACTTACTTACGATCTAGCGCACCTTAGAAATAAATCGGGCTGAATTCAATCATGCGCCACGCCAACAGGCAGCCAGATTCAGGCCGCTTCGCAGCGCTGCACCACGGGTTGCGGTTCCAGCGGCTACAAATGATACGTTGACTAAGCGGATATGGGTTGTTTAGTGTCAGATATCAATGATGCAGAAACGACGATAAGCGTATCTCAGCGCATAAAAAATAAGATCAGGAGACAGCAGATGGCGACGCAGGCGATCACCACCGATCCACAGACCGGACGCAAGGTTTTCCATACCCGGGCAGCCAAAGCAACTGAGCGAATTCAGGGTAAGGGTTACGCCGTACTGGATGATGAACGATTGAAAACGCTGCCGGAACCGCCACCTGGTGCGGTCTTCAATGCCGAGGAGCAGGCGCGCTATCGTGAGTTCAAAGAGGCCAGAGCCGGTTCCGCAGACTACATGGCGATGGAAGGTGAATTCAGCAAATATCTCGAAGATGTGTACTCTGAAGCCCCGGTCGAACGTGAGTCATTGCAGGATGAGTGTGAGATTCTGGTGATCGGCGCGGGTTTTGCGGGCCTGCTGCTGTGGCACAAATTACGCGAAGCCGGTTTTACGGATGTCCGGTTCTGTGAGAAAGGTGGTGATGTCGGCGGAACCTGGTACTGGAACCGCTACCCCGGCATTGCCTGCGATGTCGAAGCATACAGTTACCTGCCGCTGCTGGAAGAAATGGGTTACATCCCCAGTATGAAGTTCGCTTCCGGGTTTGAAATTCTTGAGTACTGCCAGAGCATGGCAGAGAAATTCGGTTTTTATGACCGTTGCCTTTTCCATACCACGGTTGAGAAGACCGAGTGGGATGAGGAGACCCGCCGCTGGACGGTTTATACCGACCGCGGCGATGCCATGAAGGCGAAGTTTGTGATTCTGGCGAATGGCATCCTTACCACCCCGAAGCTGGCGCGTATTCAGGGAATGGAAAAGTATCAGGGTGAAGCCTTTCACACCTCGCGCTGGAATTACCATGTAGACCTGCATGGCAAGCGTGTCGGTATCATCGGTACCGGCGCTACCGCAGTGCAGGCGATCCCGGAACTGGCCAAAGTTGTGGGCGAGCTCTATGTGTTCCAGCGGACACCTTCTTCAGTGGACGTGCGTGATCAACGGGAAACTACTGAAGAGGAACGTGCCAGCTGGGCGCATGAGGAAAACTGGGCCAGAAAGCGCCGCGCCCGGTTCGCGAAGATATCCGCCGGTCGTACCGCGATGAAGGCTAATGATGACTACCTCGCCGGTAAGGTGGATGACTTCAAGGAGCGCAAAACCCATGAACGTCAGCTCACCATGGAAGAGATGATTCAGAAACAGCTGGATACCAACTTCCGCATTATGGAGCAGATCAGGGCCCGCATCGATGCGATAGTGGAAGACCCGGCAACGGCCGAAGCGCTGAAACCTTATTATCCCTATGGTTGTAAACGCCCGACCTTTCATGACGAGTATCTGCCCACATTCAACCTGCCCCATGTGCATCTGGTGGACACAGCACCCCGTGGTGTTCAGGAAATCAATGAACGTGGTGTGGTCCATGAAGGTGTTGAATACCCGCTGGACGTGCTGATCTATGCCACTGGCTTTCAGTGGATGGCGACCTCAACCTTCAACATGATTCGTGGGCGCAATGGTCAGGGTTTGAGTGATAAGTGGCAAACCGGTGGAACCCGCACGTTCCTCGGTATTCACAGCCAGGGTTTCCCGAACCTGTTTATCGTTTCCGGTCCTCAGGGTGGTGGTGGCAGTTTCAACTTTACCAATGCCATTGAAGAACATGCGGACTATATCGTCTGGATGCTGAGCACGATGCGCGAACAGGGCGCGGTGGTTGTCGATGTGGACGAAGAAGCGGAAGCGGCCTATGCGGAGCATTGCCGCAAGGCTGATGTCGCCTCAGCGCCGCTGCGCGACTGTATTTCCTATTACAACGGCCATGGTGAAGCGGAACCCGGTAGCCTGGCCTACTATGGTGGCGGACAGTGGCACAAGTTCCGCATCAGAGCACAGGAATCACTGGCGCCTTACCGGTTTGAGGCTGAAGACTGATTCCTGTCAGCTTGCACTACTGACGGGGTCATCCTGCGCAGGCAAAAACTTCGGCGTGAAGGACACCGAAAACCGGGTGCCTTCAGCGCTGCCTTGCCAGTTGGCCTGACCGCCTAACAGCCCGCAGCGATATTCGATATTGGAGAGGCCGGAACCCAGGCGGTGTCGACCGGCTTCGATACCGACACCATTGTCAGAAAATTCCAGCTGATAACGGTTCTCTACCTTGTCCCAACTGATCGATACCGCTGTGGCGTGTGCGTGGTGAATCACATTGGTTACCAGTTCACGCAGAATCCGGCTCAGATGATAGCGCTGGTGAGGGTCCATTGAACTGTCGGGCAAGTCCGGGTCTTCAAACCACTGCACCTGCAGGCCGGCACTTTCCAGCCGTAACTGAGATTCCTGTCTTAACCGAAGTAAAAAAGCCAGCAGCGTTTCCGATTCAAAGTTGACCCGGTAGATGGCCTCACGAACGCCCTCCAGAGCTGATCTCGCCAGAGAATGGAGGGTGTCGGCATCATCGGTATGGACCATCGAGGCCAGCTTGGAACCAACGTCGTCATGAATGTCGCGGTAGATTTTCTGTCTTTCTGCCTCGGCCGCCTGGGTCAGCTCCAGAGCGCGGTTTTCCTGGTAGCTCTCTTCCAGTGCCCGGCGACCAGCCTCGACCCGTGATTCCAGTTCCCGGTTCAGGGTTTCGGATTCTTTCAGCGCATTGTTGAAGCGCACCAGCAGGTTGATGGCAAACGTCAGCAGTAAGAGTGGTAAGCCGAAGTGGCTGACATGGGTGGCAGAGGTCCAGTCCACTTGCTCGCCAAAGATAAACAACCGCATATCGGCAGCCGCCAGCAGCAACTGTCCGGCCAGGGCAAGACACACTGAGATTGCGGGCAGCGTCCGGTTCTGCTGTGCCTGCCGGACAATCAGGGCCGTGACTATCAGGATGAGAATCAGCCCCAGAAAATGAAAGCCGTAAGCGGCGATCCAGAACCAGCCTCTGGGGGTAAAGATGTGCGACAGAGTCGCGAGACAAAACAGGGCAATGGCAACGTATTCGAGCCGGCGCCAGTGAAAATTCATCAGTCGGTTAATAAAGCCGACGGTCGCCAGCGTCCAGCCGTCGATAGCGACATGAACCAGTGGCAACCAGTATTGATAGGGCACCAGATTGTAGTACACCACCATATGAACGGTAATAATGCACCAGCAACCACAAACTGCAATGAACCAGGGGTAGATGCTGTCTCTGGGGCGCAGACACCAGAGTACTATCGTCAGAATAATGATGAGTATGCCGAATACCAGCAGGGACTCATTGGTGGTGACATTCCAGAATAAGCGCTCTTCGTAAATTGGCCGCAGCATTTTTTCCGGGCCGAAAGCCGCCAGCACAAAGGCACCACCAAAAGGGCTGTTGTTGAAGCGGATGTGGAACACATTTTTGCCGGGCTGCCAGTTTCTGCTCTGGATCTGAACCAATCTGGGGTGGTTCCAGGCCAGAGTCTGCCGGCCAGTCTTGAAGGTGTCGCCACCCAGTTCAACACCATTCATGAACACCGTCAGACTCATGTTATAGCGCCAGAAGTAGAGAGCCTGGTGCTCAGTGACACCGGGATTATCGAGATAAAACCGCAGCCACATGCGGGGCTGGTTGATATACTCGGTGACCCGCGAGCCTCTGGGAATGGTCATAGGCTGCCAGTCAGCGGAATCTGGTGGTGGAACGTCGGCAGTCGAGACCACAACATCGACTTCAGTAATCAGCTGAATATTCGAAAAGTCCTCCAGCGCAGCATAAACCGGGGCGGTCATAAACCAGCCAGGCAGCACCAGATACAGCATAAGTACGAGACGTTTCATTGCCGGCAAGAATACCTCAGAGGGTACCGTTCACTCTAGCGTCGCGCCTGCGCTGAATCGATGATTCCGACCAGCTGTGGGACCGTGATACCCTTGCCGAATAAACCCATAAGCTGGCAAATCAGAGGTTGAGGAATGGTGAAGAATTTTGTGCTGGTGCACGGCGCATGGCACGGCGGCTGGTGCTGGAATGAAGTTGTGGCCTTGCTGGAGTCTCAGGGCCACCGCGTTGCTGCGCCCGATCTGCCTGGTCACGGTGACGACAGTGGCGGCGTCGACGATGCCACCATGGAAAACTACGTCGCGCGGATCTGCGAGACCATTGACTCTATGGAAGGCAAAGTCATCCTGGTGGGGCACAGTCTCGGTGGCATGATGATCTCTGCGGTTGCTGAAAAGATCCCCCAGCGTATCGAACGCCTGGTTTACCTGTGCGCGTTTCTGCCGGTGGATGGAGAATCTGCCAATATCCTGGGCGCCAGAAATCTCGCCAGCGGCATTCGGGGTAATACAGCACTGACGGAAGATCGTAAGGCAGTGGTCATGAACGAGGCGTTGATTCAGCAGGTGTTTTACCACGACTGCAGCGACGAGCAGGTCGAATATGCTAGAACCCGGCTGCGTCCCCAGGCGCTGGAGCCCATGGGGGTTAAGCTGTCATTGGGGGAGAATTTTTCGTTGGTTCCCAAACACTACATCGAATGTATTGAAGACCAGGCGATTCACATTGTGCAGCAGCGGGAAATGGCCGCCAGAGGAAACTGCAGCCTGGTAACCAGCTTCAACTGCAGTCACTCGCCGTTTTTTACCAGCCCTGAAGCGGTAACGATTGCACTGTTGTCTGATGCCGAATGACTGAGCAGCAGCGCTGCACTGCCGGATTAAAACAACAGCCAGATTACGCGACAGAAGAGGGAAAGCTTTA
>JAGRIO010000114.1 GCA_020443225.1 Pseudomonadales bacterium | reverse complement strand
TATCTGCACGACAGGTTCTTGAGGCGCAACTCGAATCCATGCGTCAGAAATTCTCCCACGGTGAAATACCAATGCCTGATTTTTGGGGTGGATACAGAATCAGGCCGCATGAGTGGGAATTCTGGCAGGGCGGGGAAAACAGGCTTCATGATCGCTTTCAGTACCTGCCCGGTAGCGGGTCGGGGAGTTGGGAAATCAGTCGTCTCGCTCCGTAACCGTTGTTCAGGACGGTCACGTGCATGCATGCATGAATTGACCGACAGCCTGGAACTGTACCCACGTCTGATGTTGATCACCCCGGTTTATGCCGGGCTATAAGTTTGCGGCTTTGTAACCCGGTTAGGCTGCAGCGCACCAAATTAGTTCTCAAAACTTGATCTGGCTCAACTGTCGGTGTTCACGCTTCAACTAATATTCTCCTGCGCTTAAACGTTGTAGGAAAATTTAAAATGAAACAGTTAAAAACGCTCGTATCCGCTCTTATGATTGGCATGATTTCTTTTCAGGCTCACGCGCACAGTGCGGGTGACATGATCTTACGGGCAGGTGCAATCTCCGTAAATCCGAATGAGGACAGTGACAGGATTGACGTTGCCGGTCTGGCGACTTTGCAAGGTGTTAATGTTGATCTTGACACTCAGCTTGGGCTTACTGGTGTATACATGCTGACCGATAATGTCGGTATCGAATTGCTGGCGGCCACACCTTTCACTCATGATATCAAAGTGAAGGGAACCACGATAAAAGCCGGGGATGCCAAGCAATTACCGCCAACTATCAGTCTTCAGTATTATTTCGGGGAAGCATCAAGTCAGTTTCGCCCCTACGCAGCCGTTGGCTTCAATACCACGATCTTCTTCGACGAAGATGTCAGCCAGCAGCTTAACTCGGCGCTGGACGGTATCGTTGGATTGCCAGCTGGTACAGTGGATGCCAGTCTCGAACTGGACCCAAGCTATGGTCTGAGTGCTGAAGTCGGCTTCGATTACATGCTGAACGATAACTGGATGATTAACGGCGCTATCTGGTATGCAGACATTGATACCACGGCGACCATTAAAACAGCGGTCGCTAACGTCAGCTTCGATGTGGACATTGATCCTTTCGTCTACTTTATCTCAGTCGGCTATAAGTTCTGAGTATCCTCAAGAGCGGATCGCTACTGTACGGACAACCCCCAAAACGTCACAGTAGCGATTCGTTGCTTCACTTCCCACCAAATTATTGATCACGGTCAATGTCACCCTGGTTTTTATGGGGCAAATTCTTAGTCAACCCTGAACCAGTTCCCGAATACGGGAAGTGAGTCTGCTATGCGAAGTGTGGCTGTATCATTCAATCCTTTTGCTTCCAGTGTATTCAGAAAGCAAATACTGGCAGCCTCAGGATTAATGATCGCAGGGTTTCTGGTAATACATCTCGCTGGAAACCTGCTGTTGTTCAGAGGCCCTGAAGTTTACAACCGTTACGCTTTTGTGATGCTCAGTCATCCGCTGATTATGGTGCTGGAATGGCTGCTGGCCCTGGTGTTTGCTGGCCATGCATTGCTGGGTCTGAAGATTATCGCGGATAACCGCAAAGCAAGACCCGTCCCCTATGTGGTTCGATCGGTCCCGCAAAGGAGGGGAAATTTTTCCCTGATTTCCATGTCGGTCACAGGGCCGGCCATTCTGCTGTTCCTGCTGATCCATATCTTTGATTTCCGTTTTGCCTCGCTTTCAACGGTGCTGTACGAAGAAGTTGTCATGCGCGATCTGTATAGTGCTGTTGTGAGCACCTACCAGTCACCAGTCACAGTTACAGGATATATCTTTGCGATGCTGCTGGTCGGTTTGCATCTTCATCACGGTTTCTGGTCTGCATTTCAGAGTTTTGGTTTCTGGCATGAACGTTACAACAGATTCATTGAGCTGACGGCAGATTTTCTCAGTCTGACGTTTGTGATTGGTTTTGTTTTTATTCCGCTCTGGTTTTTTCTGCAGGGGATAGTCAGATCATGAGAACGGACTTTCAGAATGCTGTGCCGGAAGGAGAGCTTGAATCTCTGTGGGATAATCACCGCTTTGCGATGAAACTGGTTAGTCCGGCGAATAAACACAAGTATCGTGTGCTGATTGTCGGTACCGGACTCGCTGGTGCTTCAGCAGCAGCCAGTCTGAGTGAGCAGGGTTTTCATGTCGATGTGTTCTGTATGCAGGATTCACCACGACGTGCCCACTCAATTGCTGCTCAGGGTGGCATCAATGCGGCCAAGAATTATCCCAATGACGGCGACACTATCTGGCGATTGTTTTACGACACCATTAAAGGGGGAGACTACCGCTCAAGAGAAGCTAACGTCTTCAGGCTGGCGCAGGTTGCCAATAACATCATTGATCAGTGTGTTGCTCAGGGCGTTCCATTTGCCCGGGATTATGGCGGTTATCTTGATAATCGCTCGTTTGGTGGTGCGCAGGTATCGCGGACTTTCTATGCCCGAAGCCAGACAGGCAACAGCTGCTACTGGGTGCGTATGCAGCCATGATGAAGCAGTACGGAAAAGGGGCGTTACATATTCATACCCGCAAAGAGATGGTTGACCTGGTCGTGGCAGATGGACATGCCAGGGGTATTGTTGCCCGCGATCTTATCAGTGGTGAAATCACCAGCCACGAAGCTGATGTAGTTGTGCTCGCAACCGGCGGCTACAGCAATGTGTATTATCTGTCGACGAACGCAATGACTTCCAATTGCTCAGCCATCTGGCGTGCATATCGCAAGGGCGCCTGGCTGGCCAATCCTTCATTCGCGCAGATCCACCCTACCTGTGTTCCCCGTACCGGGCGTCACCAGTCCAAGCTGACACTGATGAGCGAATCGCTGCGAAATGATGGCCGGGTATGGGTTCCGGATCAGGCGGGTGATAAACGCCCGCCGGAGCAGATTCCGGAAGCTGAACGCGACTACTACCTGGAACGGATATATCCGAGTTTTGGTAATTTGGTTCCCAGAGACGTCGCTTCCCGGAACGCTAAAGCGCAATGTGATGCCGGGAAAGGCGTAGGTGGTAACGGCCAGGCTGTTTATCTCGACTTTCGGGAAGCTCTTGAAAGACTGGGGCATCAGGTTGTTGAGGAGAAGTACGGTAATATCTTTGATATGTACCGACAGATCACCGATGAAAATCCTTATGAAACACCGATGAAAATATATCCCGCAGCCCATTACACCATGGGTGGACTGTGGGTTGACTATGATCTGATGAGTAACATTCCAGGCTTGTTTGTGCTGGGCGAAGCCAATTTTTCTGATCATGGTGCTAATCGACTTGGTGCATCTGCGCTGATGCAGGGTCTGGCAGATGGATACTTCATTGCACCCTACACAATCCAGAATTATCTGGTTGAACATCATCATGACCAGTTCAGTTCTGCGCAGACTAGCTTCCGGGATGATACCCAGGCGGCAGAGCATCGCTATCAGTCTTTCATCAGCAACCGGGGCGAAAACCTCAGTGAGCAGTTTCATCACCAGTTAGGATCGGTTATGTGGAATCATGTCGGCATGGAACGTAGTGCACCCGGCCTGCGCCAGGCGATTGCTGATCTGCAGCAACTGGCAACAGATTTTCAGGGGCAGGTAAGGGTGCCGGGTCGCACTAACGATCTGAATGAGCAACTGGAGAAAGCTGCCCGCATCGAGGACTTTATCGCACTCGGCGAACTGATGGCCCGGGATGCACTGAACCGTGAGGAATCCTGTGGTGCTCACTTCAGAGTGGAATATCAGACTGAGGAGCATGAAGCACGCAGGAATGACGAGCAGTTTGCCTGTGTATCGGTCTGGCAGAACCAGGAGGCAACGGTGCCACTTAATCTGCAGGAGCCGCTGGTCTTTCGCGCCGTTACCCCGCAGACAAGGAGCTATACCTGAGTATGAAACTGAAGCTTAAAATCTGGCGGCAGGCCTCAAAGGAAACTCAGGGCGCACTCCGAACCTATGAGCTTGATGGCGTCGAACCGGACGATTCGTTTCTTGAGATGCTTGATCAGCTGAATCAGCAACTGGCTGCGACAGGCGAAGAGCCTGTCGCTTTCGACCATGACTGCCGTGAAGGTATATGTGGTATGTGCTCTCTGGTTATCAATGGCACGCCTCACAGCAGAGTTTCCGGTGTTACAACATGCCAGACCTACATGCGCCACTTCAGAGATGGTGACACGATTGTGGTCGAGCCATTCCGGGCAGCCGCGTTCCCGGTGATCAAGGATCTGGTGGTTGACCGGTCGGCGCTCGATGAAATTATTGCGGCGGGTGGATATATCAGTGTTAAAACCGGCCATGCTCAGGATGCCAACGACTTACTGATCAGTAAGGAAGTCGTAGATCTGTCTATGGATGCTGCCTCCTGCATTGGTTGTGGAGCTTGTATTGCGGCTTGTCGTAACGCTTCCGCTATGTTGTTTATCGCTGCCAAAACAACACATCTTGGCGTGCTACCGCAGGGAGACATTGAACAACCGACCAGAGTGCTCAACATGATTCGTAAGGCCGATGAGCTGGGCTTTGGCAGCTGCAGTAACGAACTGGTCTGTGAAGCGGTCTGTCCCAAAGGCATCTCCGTCAGCAATATTGCCCGTATGAACCGTACCTACCTGGCCGCAGCACTGGCTTCCAGAAAGGCGTGAAATTGACGTCCCGAACCCTCTATAATGAGAGGCCGTTTCACTGATCAGGTCTCCTGACGTCAAGATGCAACATCACAATACTGCTGATCCAGAGAACAGTCATTCCCACCATCACGGCCATGGTCACGGACATGGGCATCATCATGGACACGTTCACGGACACGATCATGGACATGACCACAGACATAATGTGGACTTTTCCAATATCAATGCGGCTTTCATCATTGCGGTCGCTGCCAATCTGGGTTTTACCCTGATAGAAGCAATTTATGGTTTCCTGACGGATTCGGTCAGTCTGCTGGGAGATGCCGGGCATAATCTTTCCGATGTGCTGGGTCTGTTGCTCGCATGGGGGGCTTCCTATCTGGCGACCCGCAAGTCCACCAGTCTCTATAGCTATGGCTTCCGGCGAACAACTATTCTGGCGGCGCTCATCAATGCACTGGTACTGGTGCTGGCGTCAGGTTTTATCGCATGGGAGTCCATGGAGCGATTCTTTACGCCCACGCCGATCAGCGAAGTCGCTGTCATGGTCGTTGCGGGAATTGGTATCTTCGTGAATGCGGGCACTGCTCTGCTCTTTATGAAAGGTGGGCAAAGCGATCTGAACCTGCGGGGTGCCTTTCTGCATCTCGCCTATGATGCGGCTATTTCCGCCGGTGTGGTTGCAGCAGCCCTGATGATTATGCTGACAGGTTGGTTATGGCTCGACCCGATGATGGGCATACTGATTGTGGGTGTTATTCTGGCGGGTACCTGGGGTTTGCTGCGGGATTCCGTCAATCTGATTCTGGATGCTGTACCTCAGGGCATCGAACTTGATTCCGTTCGGGATTATCTGGCCTCGATTGAAGGTGTGTCAGATGTCCACGATCTGCATGTATGGGCTATGAGTACGAGTGAAAACTGCCTTACCGCGCATCTGGTCATGCCTGAGAATACATTGTGGGACTCGGATGCAGCCTATCAGCGAATCGCGGAAGAATTGCAGCACAAATTCAGCATACATCACGTGACATTGCAGGTGGAGAAAGACCAGGACTGCTCGAACCCTGACTGTTGTTGACGTACAGCCAGAACGACAAGTCTGTAACGCCCTAACCGGAACCTATCCTATGACTGATTTTCAGACTTTTATTGACTCAACCCGGACTCAGGTGGCTGTAGAGCCGATTGTCCTGGACCAACCGGTGAGACTTGAAGATTTACCAACGCCCGCGCTGATCATCGACCTTGATGCGATGGAGAGAAACCTCGACAAGATGCAACAGCACCTGGCGTCTGCGGGGATGGTTCTGCGGGCACATACGAAGATGCACAAATCACCCATTATCGCCCGCATGCAAATTGAACGAGGTGCGGTGGGTGTGTGCGCCGCCAAGGTCAGTGAGGCTGAAGTGATGATGCGTGGCGGTGTCAGTAATATTCTGATTACCTCGCCGATTGTGACCGATGACAAAATCAGTCGTCTGATGAAGCTGGCCAGCCACTCTGAAGAAATCAGCATAGTAGTGGACCATATTGCAGCGGCAGACCGACTCAATCAGGCGGCCAGTGAGGCAGGCATCAACCTGAAGGTGTTTATTGATCTCGATCCGGGTCTTGGCCGCACAGGTATCGAAACGGGTGAGCCGGCACTGCAACTGGGGAAACATATCGTCAGCCATTGTCAGTCACTGCAGTTTGGTGGACTGCAGATGTACATTGGTAACTGTATGCATATCAAGGGCTATGAGGCTCGCAGGGATAAGTACCGTAGTCTGATTGAGGCCGGCATAGAAACTCGCAGAATGTTTGAAGAAGCCGGCATTCCCGTCCCGGTATTTACGGGCGGCGGAACAGGGACCTTTGACATTGAACCTGACATAGGCGCGCTGACGGAACTGCAGGCCGGTTCCTACGCGTTTATGGATGTTGAGTACCGTGATGTAGGCGGGCAGCGGGGTGAGGTGTTTGATGACTTTGAAACGTCACTTTACGTGCTGGTAACAGCCATCAGTCAGCCTCAGTCGCGAATGATCACCATGGATGGCGGTTTTAAGTCATTTGCGTCAGACAGCGTGCAGCCTGAAATTCGCGATGTGGAAGGGGTGGTCTATTACTTTGGTGGGGATGAGCATGGAATGGTGAGGCTGAACAATCCTTCCCGGGTGATTCAGATAGGTGACAAACTCCAGGTCATCACGCCGCACTGTGATCCAACGGTGAATCTGCACGACTATTACTATCCACACCGTAATGGCCTGGTGTCCGAAATCTGGCCGGTTTCCGCCCGGGGCAAATCCCAGTAGTATCGGCGTTTTAAGCGAAGGTCGGCATATGTCCGTTGATATTCCCTGGTTTGAAGATTTTGAAAGGGGGCAGGATTTCAGTGCCGTGCCCGCCGTTACAATCACCGCGGGTCATACAGCGATCCATCAGGCGATGTTTGGGGACCGTTTCCCTTTGCCTCTTAGTGAACCGCTGTGCCAGCAAGTGACCGGCGAGAAAGGATGCCTGGTCAATGCATCTCTGGTCTGTAACCTTGCCATCGGCCAGACCACGATTCCATCGCAGCGGGTTATGGGCAACCTGTTTTACCGCGGGCTGGTGCTGAAATCACCGGTGTATGTCGGAGATACTCTGTCGACCCGGACCACAGTAGTTGGCCTGAGACAGAACAGCCTGAAACCTGGGCGGGAAGCTTCCGGTATGGTGGCGCTGGAAATGCATGTCACTAATCAGCGGGCAGAGACCGTGCTGTTGTTCTGGCGCTGCCCCATGATTCCCTGTCGCGACCCTGCAGCGCAAACCGGGCATGCAGATGACTTCGGCTTCATGCCATCTGAAATCAGTCTGGCGGATCTGTCCGCAGCAGTACCGGACTGGAAGTATGAGGTGTATCGGGATCAGGTCAGAGGACGCCACTTCGCAGATCTCCGGATCGGTGAGCAGGCGAGGGTGGAATCCAGAGACACTGTTACGCTGGCACCTGAGCTGGTGCGCATGACCCTGAATATGGCGATGACCCACACTGATGCCACACGTAGCGTCTATAACCGGCGTCTGGTTTACGGCGGCCACACAATTTCAATGGTGGCTTCACATCTGAGTCGCCAGTTTCCGGCGATGATGACAATTCTGGGATGGTTCCACTGCGACCATGTAGCACCAGTCTTTGAAGAAGACATTATTGAGACCGAAGTAGTCATCGCTGACAAGTTGCCTCAGGCGAACGGGGGTATCGTGGTGTTGCAGGTTAATGGATTTGCGCTGCGCGATGAAGAACGGGTGAAGGTGCTGGACTGGAAACTGGCGGCACTGTTTGCCTGACAGAGTTCGGGCTTCCACGGTGGGCTCTGTCACTTCCGCTGTCCACCGAACGGCAGGTAAGCGCTTGCCCTGATCACAACCCTTAACAGTACATGATTAAATGAAAGCAATTGAAAGTCAGCATCTGAAAGCAAAAGGATACGAACATGGAATGGTCTAACTGGTCAGGCAGTCAGCAACATCAGGCCGAGCGTCTCATCACGCCCGCTACCATAGATGAACTTGCGGCGTTGCTGGCGCTGGCAAGGTCTGAAAATAAGGTTGTGCGGACAATCGGTAGCGCCCACTCCTTCGTGCCATTCTGGACGGATGATTATCTGGTCAGTCTTGATGGGATGCGTGGTCTCATTACTCACGACTCCGCCGCCGGTACCGCAAGATTTCATGCCGGTACCAAACTGCATGAACTGGGCGAGCCACTCTGGCAAGTAGGTCTGTCGATGGAAAATATGGGTGACATCGATCGTCAGAGTGTAGCTGGTGCCATTAGTACGGGTACCCATGGCACCGGGCCGACATTGCGCAGTGTGTCCAATCAGATTGTGGCAGTCCAGCTGTTAACGGCTGCCGGTGAGATCCGGGAGATTGATGAGTCGGAACCTGAACTGCTGGCAGCTGCAAGAGTATCGCTGGGCAGCCTCGGCATCATCACGGCCGTGACCCTCGAAGGGGTGCCGTCCTACTGGTTGCATGAGAGGAACTGGCAGGCAAGTGTTGAGGAATGCGAAGCCCAGCTTGAATCACTGATTCACAGCAACCGTCATTGGGAATTTTTCTGGGACCCGCAGTCAGATCTCTGTGCGATGAAAACACTGAATCCCTGCGACGAGCCGAAGGCTCATGGCGCAGAAGGAGAGCAGCTAAAGGACCTGGCTGAGGGGGAGTTTATCGGTCGCAATTATGAAATTCTGCCGTCATCAAGAGAGCTGCGCTTCAACGAGATGGAGTTTTCCGTACCTGCCAGTGAAGGCTGGCCTTGCTTTATGGCAATTCGTGAGATGATCCGGGATCGGTACCCCAAACTCAGGTGGCCAGTTGAATACCGGACCCTGAAAGCCGATGAGACGCTGATCGGGACACCCAGCGGGCGGGAAACGGTCACTATCTCGGTTCACGAAGGGGCTAACCGGGCCTTTGAACCGCTTTTCTCTGACTGCGAAGCCATTTTTCGCCAGTATCAGGGCCGGCCTCACTGGGGAAAAGTCCACAGTCATCAGGCGACAGATTTTGAACAGTTGTATCCCCGCTTCGATCGCTTCCGGGAGATTCGTCAGCACTTTGATCCGGAAGGCCGCTTTCTGAATCCGCATCTTCGCAGCATATTTGGAATTGATTGATTTCATTGAAGATTTAGCGCTGGTGCCGGTGCCGAACAGATCGTTTTCAAACTGAATTGTGATACAGTAGCTGCTTTCAATTTCCAGAAGGAAAACAGGCGTGTTTGAACTGGTTCAGGCAGGTGGCTGGTTGATGATTCCCATCATCCTGTGTTCGGTCATCGCGGCGGCAATCTGCATCGAAAGGTTCTGGACCCTGCGGCCGGATCAGATCGTTCCCAAAAATCTGTTGTCTCAGGTGTGGACGTGGATTCGCAATAATGAACTGGATAACAAACGCCTGCGAGAGTTACGGGAAGGCTCGCCGCTCGGTGAAATTCTGGCTGCCGGTATCAGTAATCACCGTCGCGGCAGGGATCAGATGAAAGAGGCTATCGAAGAAGTCGGTGGTCACGTTACCCATGGAATGGAGCATAACCTGAACGCCCTTGGCACCATTGCGGCAATAACACCGTTGCTGGGATTGCTGGGTACCGTGATTGGTATGATTAAGGTGTTCACCGCAATTCGCCTGGAAGGAACCGGCAATGCGGCGGTGCTGGCCGGTGGTATTTCTGAGGCGTTGATAACAACAGCGGCCGGCCTTACGGTGGCTATACCGGCACTGTTTTTTTACCGGTTTTTCCAGCGTCGGGTAGACGAACTGGTGATCGTCATGGAACAGGAAGCGCTGAAGCTGGTTGAGGTATTAAACGCTGAGCGCAACCATGATAAATCCGAGGGTGCAGCCCAGCCCCGCAACCTGAACCAGGATTAGAGCGGGAATCTCAACTTGAAATTTGCCAGAAGGGAACGTCCCGAAGTTGATGTAAACCTGACACCGCTGATTGATGTGGTGTTTTTGCTGCTGATCTTTTTTATGGTTTCAACAACTTTTACCAAGGAAACTCACCTTTCCATTGATCTGCCTGAGGCGGCCGGGGAACCTGGTCAGGTGGCAGAAAAGCAGATCGAAATCACCATTGATCAGACCGGTAACTACGCCCTGATCGAAGTTGCACTGGTCAATAACAAGCGTGAGACCCTGAAGATCGGTATCCAGAAACTCAGCGATGGCGACAACAAAATACCCATGATAATTACGGCGGACAGTCA
>JAGRIO010000113.1 GCA_020443225.1 Pseudomonadales bacterium | reverse complement strand
GAGCGTTTTGCAAAAACCCTCTATAAAAGCTTTACCCGACCGTCGATGGCATTGGGTTCTCAAAAAGAAGTTCAACCCTACAGTCTGACGCTTGGTTACGGTTCAACGGATGTGGGAGATGTTTCAATGGCAGTACCCACTCTGGGTGCTGGTATAGCTACCTGGGTGCCGGGTACCGCTGCCCATAGCTGGCAGGCGGTAGCGGCAGGTGGTACAACGATCGGCTTTCGTGGTGCGGATTTCGCAGCGCGGGCGCTGAGCAGCGCGGCAGTTCGCCTCTATACCGATCCGGCGTTAAGGGAAGCGGCAACGGCCGAATTCCAGCAGCGTCGTGGTGATGACTTTACCTACGAAGCACTGCTGGGTGACCGGAAGCCTCCACTGGATTACCGTAAGTAATCGGAATAGATCAGTTTCCGAACCGGTAACGCAGTTTCGCCACGAAGCTTTCAATAGTCGGGTCATCAAACGTGTCGCTGAACAGGTCATCAAAGTCAGCGGCACGCTGGTTCGGCAGACCATTGCCCAGGTTATAGACTAGGAAGAAATCGCTCAATGGGGCGATTTCCCAGCGATATCTTAGCTGGGTGGTTAATCTGCTGACGGTGAAGTCGTGGTCTGCCAGAGTGCGGGTACCAGGTTGCAGTTTGCCGTCACCCAGAGGTACTTCCCAGAAACCGTCTTCATGGGCGTCAACACCCACCCACTGTAAAGAAAGCTTCACCTGATGCGCCGGAGTTATGAACCAGTTGAACTTCAGTGAGGGTGTCCATTCTTCGGCGTCATAGCTGCCGAAGTTGCGGTTGCCCTGATACACAAGCCAGTCGTTTCTGCGCTTGTACTTGAAATCCAGATCGACTGATACATTGCCCCAGGGGCGGAAGGTGGCGCCCAGCGTATAGCTCTCGGTCCAGCTACCCGAATCTTCAGTAAAAGCCCCAACACTGGCGCTGAGGCTGACCATAGAAGCAGCATCTGTCGCCAGATTCAGATTTATCCATCCGCCAGGCTCTACCAGATAGGCACCATTGCCGCGACTGTCAATATCCTCCCAACGCTCTGGAAACCATGCGAAAGCGGTACGCAGGGTGTTCCGGCCTGGCATGATCAGATGATTGCGCCAGTAAACACCACCGCCGACACGCTGGTTTTCAGAAACGTTACGGCTCTGTTCAACGACCAGCGTAGAGCGGTAGTTAGAAATGTTGGTGGTGGGTTTTTGTTTGTTATAAATCGCTATATAGCGAAGGCCAGCGTAGTCATTCCGGCTGAGAAAACCCAGGTCATTGATATTGACGTCTTCGTCGAAATACTCGACTTCTACTTTGTGACGCAGGTTTGGCGTCTGATTGTACAGCCAGTCAAACATCGCACCGCTGCCACGGGTGTTGTTGACGTCGCTTTCCAGCACAAGACCGTCAACGATCAGCTCGCCATCGGCGCTTGTGTAATGTGCATCAAGGCTGTGTACCTGCGCCGTATACAAGGGACCTTCCACCCGGGTGCCCATATAGCCAAACGCGCTTCTCGCCGCCTTAACATTTTCATAGACCAGTCGTGCCACTGCGAAGTCTCTGCCATCGAAGCGAATGTTGGCGGGTTTGCCGGTGTTGTCACGGCCAAACCATTCAATCTCATCTTCTGCTGCCCCCAGAACGCCGTACCTGAACTTACCCAGTTGGCCGACCACTTTGGCCGCTCCTAACAGTTTCGTTGGGCGGTCAGTTTCGCCATTGTCCAGTGAAATGCCTGCCGGAATAACCGGTTGAGTAGCAGCGCCGCCTATCCGTTTGGTGTTCATTAAAGAGATAGGTGGTGGCACATAGTCTGTGATAAATATCTTGCGTGACGTGGTGTTGTAGTCTTCGTTGGTGATAACTCGCAGAATGCTACCGGTATTGGATCGCGGTGTGGAATCAAAGACTTCATTGCCTTCGAGGAAAAACAGTCGCTTCTCAGGATAGAAAGTTTCTGCGGCCTTCAGGTTAAGTACCACATCATCTGCTTCGACTGCACCAAAGTCCGGGTTCAGGCTGGCGGTAGTCTCCAGTTTGGGTGAGGGTTTCCACGAGATATCGACGCCGACTCTTGCTTCATTATCACCCCGCGCCCGGTCGTTAGTCAGTGAAATATAGGGAATGGCCGATAACTGCTGACGTGGATGCACGCCTGCTACGTCTGCCTGATTCAACGCAGAGACAAAGCGGGCGGAAGAGTAGGGATACCCAGGCCACTGATATCGCTCGTTAATAAATGATCCCTGTCGGCTCAGTGCAAAGCCAATATTACGCATGGCGCCTGTTTCCGGCATGTTCATCATTGACCATGGCAGATACATTTCAATGCTCCAGCCATCATCCCGGCGGGCTGACTTACCAATCCAGGGACCATCCCAGTCACGTTGGTAGTTTCGCTCTGGCAGAACTTTACCGTCCATCTGACCGTCGCCCAGAGCAACAATGAACCAATAACCAACCAGGCCTTCGCCTGAAACGTCCAGTGTTACCCCAAAAGTGTCGCGGTCGATAAAATCATCTCTGACGGAATAGCGTTCTACCAGAGAATCGGGTGGCTGTTTCATGATGGCACTGACAAAGAGCCCCTTTTCAGTGGCCAGCATCCGGGTTTCTGTAGCGTATTCGCCCGGAACGCCCTTAAATGGCACGGAGACGATCATGTTGTCAAAGGGATGTATGGTCTGCCAGATCGCTTCATCGACTTTGCCATCAAGCTTTATATCGACATCATCATGTGCAGCGTTCTGCATCTGAATACGATGAAACGGAATGCCTTCCTGATTACCCAGAATTTGCTGAAACTCATCCTCCGGACTCATGTGGTCCAGCACCGGGTTCCGCTTTACAGAGACAACCGCGTTTTCATCACTTGCGTCATGTGCAGGGGTTGTTTGAGTTGGTTCTGCTGCGCCTGCAAGTGCAGGTGACAGGCAACTGCCAAGGCAAAGTGCTGTGGTCAGTGCGGCAGAATGTACGCGCGAACGAAGAAAGAAGCTTTTAATTATTGTTTTCATCGGGTGCCTGGTAATCGTAATGATGGCAACCCGGGATGATAGCTTATTCCCTTATATTCAGAACAGCGTAAAAAAAGTTATAAGAAACTGAATAGATCAGAGCAGCGGCTTCAGAAACTGGCCGGTAAATGACTGTGGCATGGCCGCGACCTGTTCCGGTGTTCCTTCCGCGATAATCTGGCCTCCACCGGAACCGCCTTCCGGGCCAAGGTCTACGATCCAGTCGGCAGTCTTGATGACATCGAGGTTGTGTTCGATGACAACGATGGTGTTGCCGTGTTCCTTCAGCTTCGTCAGTACTTCCAGTAGCTGTTTGATGTCGTGAAAGTGCAGGCCAGTAGTGGGTTCGTCCAGAATATACAGAGTCTGGCCCGTATCGCGCTTCGACAGCTCTCTGGCCAGTTTCACCCGTTGTGCTTCACCACCAGACAGCGTGGTCGCGCTCTGCCCAAGCCGGATATAGCCAAGTCCAACATCCATCAGGGTCTGCAGCCGGCGTTCAATCATTGGCACGGCATTGAAGAAGTCGTGGGCGTCTTCAACAGTCATTTCCAGCACTTCGCTGATACTTTTGCCCTTGTACTGTACTTCCAGGGTTTCACGGTTGTAGCGCTTGCCTTTGCATTCGTCACAGGTGACGTACACGTCCGGCAGGAAGTGCATTTCAACCTTGATCAGGCCATCACCCTGGCAGGCTTCACAGCGTCCACCCTTCACATTAAAGCTGAAGCGGCCGGGTTTATAGCCGCGGGCCCGTGCTTCCGGCGTTCCTGAAAACAGCTCGCGAATCGGGGTAAAGATGTTGGTATAGGTGGCTGGGTTCGACCGTGGTGTACGGCCAATCGGGCTCTGGTCAATGTCAACGACCTTGTCCAGCAGGTCGAGGCCCTGTATTTCCTGATAGGGCGAAACCTGCGGGTTAGTCGCGCCATTCAGTGCCCGGGCTGCAAGTGGATACAGGGTGCTGTTGATGAGCGTTGACTTGCCAGATCCGGAAACTCCGGTAATGCAGGTCATGCACCCCAGCGGTATCGACAAATTAACGTTCTGCAGATTGTTGCCGGAAGCACCGAGCAATTTCAGCTGTTTCTCCGGGTCGGTTTCGATTCGCTTTGCCGGTACGGCAATCGACTGCACGCCCGACAGGAACTGACCCGTGATGGAGTCAGGGTTGCTCTTAATATCTTCCAGTGTGCCCTGGGCCACCACCTGCCCGCCATGAACGCCCGCACCAGGGCCTATGTCGACAATGTAGTCTGCGGCGCAAATGGCTTCTTCATCGTGCTCGACTACAATCACCGTATTGCCGATATCGCGCAGGTGGTTCAGGGTGTTCAGCAGGCGCTGGTTATCGCGCTGGTGCAGGCCAATGGAAGGTTCATCCAGTATATACATAACGCCCACCAGACCTGCGCCAATCTGACTGGCCAGGCGGATACGCTGGGCCTCACCGCCGGATAGTGTGTCGGCGCTGCGCGACAGGGTCAGGTAGTTCAGACCCACGTCCATCAGAAAGCTGAGGCGGGCGATAATTTCTTTCAGGATCTTGTCGGCGATCTTTTCACGCTGACCTTCGAGATTGAGATCAATAAAATACTGCTGGGCTTCAGCAACCGACCAGTCGGTAATGTCAGACAGCGATTTGCCTTCAATCGTCACAGCGATGGCATCTTTATTCAGTCGGGCGCCTTTACACTCGGGACACTTCTGGCTGCTCAGAAATTTGGAAAGATTTTCACGAACCATCTGCGAGTCAGTGTCCCGGTAACGCCGCTCCATATTAGGAATGATGCCTTCAAAAGGGTGCGACCTTGTGTACTCGTCACCCTTGTCGTTGACATACCGGAACTGAATGCTTTCTTTAGGGTCGCCAAACAGAATCAGGTTGCGGTGTTTCTTGTCCAGTTCACAGAAGGGCGTGGTGACCTCAAAACCGCAATGAGCTGCGATCGACGTCAGCATCTGATAGTAGTAAACATTCCGTCTGTCCCAACCCTGAATAGCCCCTTCAGAGAGTGACAGCTCCTCATCAAAAACCACAGTTTCAGGATTGAAAAACTGTTTGTGGCCAATCCCGTCACAGCTGGGGCACGCCCCTGCTGGATTGTTAAACGAGAACAGACGTGGCTCCAGCTCTGAAATGGAATGGCCGCATTCCGGGCAGGCAAAGCGGGCAGAGAAAATCATGTCCGGCTGGCTGCCGTCGTTCCACGCGACAGCAGCCAGGCCGTCCGCCAGATTTACGGCAGTTTCAAAAGATTCTGCCAGCCGCTGCGTTAAATCGTCACGAACCCGGAAGCGGTCAACGACCGCTTCAATTGTGTGTTTCTTGTTCTTGTCGAGATCGGGTAAGTCATCAAGATCGGTGACCAGTCCGTCAATGCGCACTCTGACGAAGCCCTGGGTACGAAGCTGATTGAACAGATGCTGATGCTCACCTTTGCGGTCTTTCACCAGCGGTGCCAGTAACAGCAGCGCAGTACCTTCTTCCAGAGCAAGCACCTGATCGACCATCTGGCTGATAGACTGGGCTTCCAGCTTATGCCCATGGTCCGGGCAGTGCGGTTCCCCGACGCGGGCAAACAGCAGGCGCAGGTAATCGTAAATTTCAGTAATGGTACCGACGGTTGAACGTGGATTGTGGCTGGTGGACTTTTGTTCGATAGAAATAGCGGGTGAAAGCCCGTCGATATGATCGACGTCGGGTTTTTCCATTAACGACAGGAACTGCCGGGCATAGGCCGACAATGATTCCACGTAACGGCGCTGTCCTTCTGCGTACAGGGTGTCAAACGCCAGAGAAGATTTTCCGGAACCTGATAATCCTGTAATGATGACAAGTTTGTCTCGGGGAATATCGAGGTCGAAATTCTTCAGGTTGTGGGTTCTGGCCCCACGGATGGAAATCATGTCCATGAAAGAAATGTGCTCTTCTGCCTGTCGTTCGATTGATGTGTAGCCCGGATGTTAAGGCTGGACGTATACACCGACGGTGACCTTGCCAAGTGTAAGTGATCACTGAATTTGCTATCATCCGCGGCGTTCGAATTGTCCTATGTTTGATGTCCCCGCCGCAACTCGGCGCGTTGTATTACTGAATAAACTTTCCTATGAGCAAACTCGAATTCAGAGCCGCTGCAGCGATTGGCTTGCTCTACATCATCCGCATGCTGGGGCTCTTTATGGTGCTGCCAGTCCTGCCGTTGCTGGCAGACAGCCTGAGTGATGCGACCCCTTTTCTGATCGGCATTGCGATGGGCGTTTATGGTCTGTCCCAGGCTGTGCTGCAGATTCCACTGGGTTTGCTGTCAGACAAGCTGGGCCGGAAAGCCGTGATTGCCGGAGGGCTGATCGTGTTTGTGATCGGTAGCCTGGTTGCTGGCACCGCAGATTCTGTCTATGGCATCATTGCTGGCCGCTTCCTGCAGGGCTGCGGCGCCATCGCCAGTACCCTGATGGCGCTTATCTCTGATGCAACCCGGGTAGAAAATCGCAGCAAGGCGATGGCCATGGTTGGCATGAGCATCGGTGCTTCCTTTGGTATATCACTGGTTATCGGTCCGCTGATAAATGAACATGCGGGCTGGCAGGGGGTATTTCTGTTTTCTGCTGCCAGCGGTATCGCAGGTTTACTGGTGCTTTTCGGTGTCGTACCCAGTATCCGCTTACCGGTGAAGAATCCTGAAGTGAATATCAACCCTGCGCGGTTTGGTGAAATTATCAGCGATGGCCGGTTGCTGATCGTGACCCTCGGTGTATTCATGCTGCATTACCTGCTGATGTCGAGCTTTCTGGCGTTCCCGCATCTGTTCCGGCTGACAGGCGAGATTGCCGACAGTGAACATCACCTCATTTATTTCTGGACACTGTTTTCAACCTTCGTACTGATGGGGCCATTTATGTGGCTGTCTGACAAGCCTGGTATGGCGAAGCCGATGCTGGCCGTCTTTATTACCTTGCTGGCAGCGGCGCTTCTGGTGATGGCGAATGCGATGACTTTCTACCCGGTGATCGCAGGTCTGGTGCTGTTCTTTATGGGTTTTAACCTGATGGAAGTCCTGCTGCCCTCTACCGTCAGTAAGATTGCCCCGGCGGGTGGTCGTGGCACGGCCATGGGTATCTATTCCACGGCACAGTTCGCTGGTGCATTTGCCGGTGGCGCTGTGGGTGGTCTGCTGATGCAGCAGTGGGATATCTCGCACCTGATGTATTTTAACGCTGGTGTCTGTGGGGTCTGGTTCCTGCTGACTGTCACCATGAAGCAACCGGGAAATTACAGCACTCGAATCGTGCAGATTTCCCCGGACGATGAACTGACTGACAAAGAGCGGACGGACGCGTTATTATCCGTCAACGGTGTGGTCGACGTAGTCGTGCTGGAGAAAGAAGCGCTGGCCTATCTTAAGGTCGATGAAGATAAGTTTGACGATTCGGCGCTGGCAGGCATGGGCTTCAGGCGTGAAACAGCGACGGCGTGAGACGAACTGACAGCGGCAAGGGCTGCTTAAACAAGAACGGGAGAAATCAATGGCGACGAGAGGCATCAACAAAGTAATTCTGGTGGGTAATCTGGGGCAGGACCCGGAAACCCGTTATATGCCCAGCGGTGGTGCAGTCACCAACATCAGTATCGCGACCAGTGAAACCTGGAAAGACAAGGCCAGTGGTCAGGATCAGGAACGCACAGAATGGCACCGGGTCGTCTTTTTTAACCGCCTGGCAGAGATTGCTGGTCAGTATCTGAAGAAAGGTTCCAAGGTTTACGTTGAAGGCTCACTGCGCACCCGTAGCTGGGATGATCAGCAAACTGGTCAGAAACGCTACGCCACTGAAATCGTTGCGCGGGAGATGCAGATGCTGGATTCCCGTGGTGAAGGCGGCATGGGTGGCGGTGGCAACTTTGGCGGTGGTGGCAATGACTACCAGAGCAATGCCCCTCAGGGTGGTGGTAATAATCAGGGTGGCGGCCAGAATAGTATGCCGGACTTTGGTGCCCCGCCTGCAGACGATTTTGATGATGACATTCCGTTCTAGCCCTGTGAGCTTGAATTCAAACCATCAGTGACAGAAAGCCCTGCAATTGCAGGGCTTTTTCATGAATGATCATCAAAGGCAGGTCAGCTCACAGTAGCCGGATCCTGCAAATTCCCATTCCGCTTCAGATGTGTTTCGCTGACTGCATACCAGTCAATTTTCCGGGTTCCCAGCATCAGTGCAGCAAGGGTCATAAAGGTCAGCGCGCCACCCATCAGGAAGGCAAAATCCTCGGCTGTAATAATCACGTAAAGGATGGCGTACAGCGCCGTCAGAAAACCCGAGAAAACCCGTGCATGGTGTTTCTCCCGCACTATGGCTGACAGGTAGCCATAAAGCAGGGCGACACAGGCAGCTGTGGCAATTCCATAGGAAAGCCCGAATGGCAGATGCTCTGACAGGGATATCAGTAACAGGTAGAACACTGATACAGCGCTACCAGTCAGTAAATACTGGATGCCATGGATGGGTAGTTGCTGCAGAATTTCGTACAGGAAGAACAGCGTAAAACTCAGGCCCAGGAACAGAATGCCATATTTCACTGAGCGTTCAGACATCAGGTAGACATTGACTGCTTCGATATGACTGACGCCAAAACCATTGGACTCGAGTTCTGCGCATTCGCCCAGTTCACAGCGCCGTAGCTGGTTTTCTACATTGCTGGCAAAAGCGCTGATGTTCCAGCTGGCTTCATAACCCGTGTCCGTTACGGTTCTGGTCACCGGCAGGAACTTCCCGTCAAAGGCCGGATGTGGCCAGTCAGATGCCAGGCGGACACTGGTGGTCAGGCTGGTGGGAACAAACGCCAGTGTGCGCATACCGCGGATAACCATGTTAAATGCCACCTCAGTGGTTCCGTTGGCAAGCAGGGTTTTCAGATCCGGTAATATAGCGTGTACACCTTCAGGTCCGGTGCTGGCGCTGGTGCCGGGCTGGAATGCGATCTGTTGGCCGCCAAACATCAGGTCAGAGATGTGATCGATCCCGCGGCTGTCGGAAATCGAAATAAATAAGAAGGGTGTTCCATACTCGATGGTTTCGCCACTGCTCAGCTCACTTAGCCGTTCACGGATAACTCCGGTGTCGAGGATGCCGCTGGCCGTGATCTGGCTGGTGAACACCGGTATCTTATAAATACCTCTGGTTCGCAGTTCATTGTCAGTGTCCGCTCTCAGCGTCAGGGATAAGAGTGGCAGATATGCAATGCCGGCAAGGCGCTGGGTCTCTTCAGTGTACTGACCGGTTTTCTCGCGGTATTTTTTAATGGTTCTCAGGCGCTCATAGGGAAGCGCGATGACTGGCCCGGTGATGGTCTGCGGACCGGTCCAGCTCGATGCGACAGCATTGGCCGCGGCTTCCAGAAAGTTGCCCCGCTCTGCGATCTTGTCAGAGACCATGCTGAGTGGAATCAGCAACAGCAATGTCATGCCGGCGATGATGAAAATTTTCAGAGCCAATGGATTTTTCACAGCAGTTTCCTCTTCATTCTGATGATGGTCGTAGCAGGCTTCTGACTGCTACCAGTGCCGATCAGTGTTGCAGGTGAATGTGAGGTCTTTATGTGCTCAGTGTGTGGTGGACAAATTTTATGAGGATTTCGCGGGGAAGCTCAGTACCGCGCAGGTGCCGCTGCCGACGGGCTGCGGACGAAGCAGAACGTCACCCTGATGCAGACGCATGATCTGGCGAACAAAGCCCAGACCCAGGCCGGTGCTTTTCTTTCCTGAGGCAGGTCGCGGCAGGGAATAAAAACGATTGAAGACTTTGTGCACGGCATAGTCCGGTATGCCCGGGCCCTGATCGCAAATGCTGAGCCTGACTGTCGTGGCATCGCGGTCAGTGCTGATCTGAATCTTGGTGGCCGGGGGAGAAAAGTCGATGGCGTTCTGCAGCAGGTTGTCCACGGCCTGTACCAGTAAAAACACATCACCGCGGACTCTGGCAGCGCTGAGTTGGGTGGTGTCGGCTCTTAATGACTGGCGCTGCATCTGTGTTTCCTTGCTGCGCAGCACCTGCTGTACAACGTCCTGCAGGTCGGTATCTACCGGCGCATCAAGCACTGCCTGCTTCTCTATGCTGACCAGCTTCAGCAGCCGGTTCACCATTTCATCAATGCGCTGGGTTTCCGTATCAATGTTGGCGAGAAAATGCTGCGCCTCTGGTGTGCTGAGCTGATCCTGCAGAATTTCGCTGGCCCCCTTAATGGCAGAGACCGGACTTTTCAGTTCATGGGTCAGCTCATGGACGAAGGTTTCCACATAAGCCTTGCCTTCAAGCTCCTGGCGCATGTCTTCCATGGCGCCGGCAAGGCGGGCCAGTTCTGTTTCGCCAGGAACCGGTGGCTCTGGCGTTTGGCCCTGCCTGATGGCTTCCGCATAGCGGGTCAGCCCCCGG
>JAGRIO010000112.1 GCA_020443225.1 Pseudomonadales bacterium | reverse complement strand
ACGCTCTTCCGATCTCCAGTGGCAGCGTTATCGCTCAGAAACTTGTCGGGACAATCGCCGATGAAGGTTCACTTTCGTCGACCGATCCCTTCATGCTGGTAAATCTGAGCGCTACCGACACCTACACCGTTGTGATCAGCGAATCCGGGGTCACCGATGGCGCTGGCACCCTCAGCGCATCCGCCGTCAGCAGCATCATCGACTACACACTGAACATCTCTATTGCCAACGCTTCAGGTGACTTCAGTTTCAATTCACCTGTCATCCTCAGCGAGAGCGCCTTTGCCTCAGACAGCAGGATCGATGATCTCGGACCATCTACCGGTGTGTTCATCGACAGGCACGAGTTTACTATCGCACCTAACCCATTCCTGACCGACGATAGTCTGCCAGCCATTTCCATACTGGGGGATTTTGGTATCAGCGATACTCAGGACAGCATCTCATTTGTCGTAAAGAGCGGCGACGCACTGACATTTGATGCTGACCTCGGTGCCACACTGGGCGCAGATATAGATACCCGGATCGAGCTGCGCAATGCCGCGGGAGAGGTTGTTGCCAGCAATGATGACAGCACCAGCACCGCGACAGACTTTGGTTCCGTCAGCACCTTAGACTCCTATCTGACCTACACCAGCACGACTACCGAAGTTCTGTCCCTGACGATTCAACCTCTCGGCTCAATGACATCTGGTGGTTCCTACCTGCTAAATGTCAGTCTGAACCCGACGGAAGGCCTGGCCAGCTTTGAAAATACGCTGACAACCACAATTCTCGACGAGCGCCAGCTGACCACAAGTTATGGTCCGGAAGAACAGGGCATCGAACTGAATGCCGTCGCTAATGGCGGCCTGAGCGTCCACACCACCAGCGGTGGCAATCTGCTGTTGTTCGGTGAAGCCTTACCTTCTGTGTACGAGGCGGTCTTCCAGTCAGTGACATTTGAGAGCTTTTATGGCGATCCGGGAGACGTCTTCGTCAATATCGATTTTGGTGCCCTCGACAACAGCGGAGCACCCTTCAAGATAACCAGTCGTGACGTGAAGCTGGGTTCGACTGAGATCCAGCTGAACAATATCACTCAGGGGGCTTCAGGTGATCAGGGTGCTTTCAGCACTGTGACCCACAGGGACGGTGCTGACGGGTCACTCTATAACAGCGGCGACATCAACGGTGACGGCTTCGACGATATGATCCTCTCCGGCGATGGCATCGCCACCATCGTATTCGGCAACAGCAGTGGTTCTCCCGATCTCGATACGGGCAGTAAATATCAACTCAGCATCAATGACCTTGGCAGTGCGAGAACCAACATCGCCTTCCACAATGTTACCCATGCCGGCGATCTTAATGGCGATGGGTATGGCGACCTGCTGGGAACGGTTTCATACATAGAAACCACAGGTTCCAGTACCACAGCCGTGACTTCAACCTTTGTCATGTACGGTGCAAGCGATACAGGACTTACATCGCTGGACCAGGGCACCGGCACAACCACTGACAACATCATCGATATCGATTTCACCTCACTCCCGGGTGTTCACGGTTTTAACGTGGCCAGTCCCGTCATGAATGCCGTCGGTGACATAAACGGCGACGGTTTTGATGACCTGATCGCCAGCGACGATAGCAATCACATTCTGATCCTCGGTGGTGATGGATTCGCCTTCAATGACATTGGTGCGAAGCCAGGGGTGGTTGACATTGCCGATACCAGCAGCGATATCTTCACGCTGGATACCTCGTCCATCGGGTTCGCAGACAACAGCTTGCTGGCAACCACATTCGGGCCCACTACGGCATCAATCCTGAATGCTGCGGGCGATATCAATGGCGATGGGTTTGATGATCTGCTGATGGCTTTTGGTTACTCACAGAACGGTGCTGCCGGTGCATACATTCTGTTTGGCCAGAACACCGCGGCACTGGAGGCACGGACACTCACCGGTCACCAGCTGAATATCGAGGACTTCTTCAGCCTCAGCGACTCCCTACCGCTGTTAGGAGACGCCGTACTGGACTATAAGGTGCAGAATGCCGCGGCGGTTGGTGATGTCAATGGTGATGGGTTCGATGATATCGCCATTACCCTGGAGTCGGACTTCAGTGCCGTTAAATACAGCTCTTCTGCTCAGGGCACTTACATCATATTCGGTGGACTGGGTATCAATGATTTCGCCCATGACATTCGCTTGCCAGAGGGTCTCTACCTCTCTGACCTCGATAACGATGGCGGCATTCATGGCTTCCGGCTCAGCGCCAGCGATCTGGCAGGTGGCATCAGTGCACCAGACTACGTTGGTGCCAATGTCACCAATGGCGGCGATATCAACGGCGACGGCTTTGATGATTTGCTGGTAACGCCTTACAGCATCTCACCTTACGCATACAGCTCTGGCTCGCCCGTCAGCCAGGGTGACCCTGTGGTTATTTTTGGCGGCCCACAACTGAACAGCACAGGTGGCGAACTGGATCTGTCCCGCCTGACCAGCGAACAGGGGCGCATACTGCAGCCTGCGGTCGCCCAGAATCTGTCGGGAGCCCCCCACATCGACGGCATCGAAGCAACCGGTGACTTCAACGGTGATGGCTTCTCTGACCTGTTCAACTTTGACTACCAGCTCAATCTGTTTGCCATCTCGACCAGCGGCAATGATCTGGGTGACGGCGGCATCACCACACCGGGCACGGTACTGATATACGGCTCTGACTTCGGGGCTTCGCAGAATCTGATTCTGGGCACGCCTTTCAGCGATCAGTTGTTCAGCACCGGTGGCATGACCATCCGCGCGGGCGCGGGTGATGACAATATTGACTACAACCCGGCAGATATACTGATTTCGGGCGGCAATGGTGTCGACTTCCTGAATATAACGGCCACCACTTCGATCGACCTTAGCAACCCGGCTGTTGCACTTGAGCAGATCGAAGGCTTCTCGCTCAACAATACAGGATCCGTTATTACCCTGAATGCCGGGGCTATCGTGAGTGTTGCTGACGGCAACGCTCAGCTGGCCAGCATCACCGGTAAGGCACACAACGTCATCATTGAAGGTGGTGCCACCGACCAGGTAATCACCACGGATGCTGACTGGTTCCACAGCACTGCCAGCGGCACAACCACCATCAATACAACCACCTATGATATCTACACCAAAGGTAACAGCGCGATTCTGGTGCAACAGGGTGTTACTACTGATATCAGCCCCGGACTGGCTACCGTCGACGATTTTTCCCTGGGCCCGGTGGGTTCCGGCGCATCAATCACCGGCACTATTCCGGTGGTTTCCGGTGGCAGCATTACCGAGATCAACGGTACCCCCTACACTCAGGGCACGACTGTAACTCTGGATAACAACGTTCAGCTGACCATCGGTGATGTGACGACCGGCACCTTCACTCTGGATACCACCACGGCTTTCGGTGAGCTGAGCCCGGGCGAAACCGGCCATCTGCAATTTGACTTCACTGTCGATGACGGGGTTCATCTGGATTTTGGCACAGCGACCATCTCGATCAATGGTCTGAATGATGAAGCAACCATCCGGACTGATGGCTTTACACCGGTCTACAGTAGTGGCGGTGAAGTGGCGCTGTTTGACAGCACCCTGGCGATTCATGACCCGGATAACCACTCTGTGGTGCAGACGTTTGTAACCGCAGACAATGGCACCCTGGCGTTCAGGCCGGGGACGGATTTCAGTCTCGTCGCCATTACCAGCTTACCTAACGGTTTCAGCATCGATCCTTCTGGCGGCGCGACGCAATATGCATTCGATAATCTGCCAGCCTTGCTGGAACAACTGGTCTACATTCCCAATGCCGGAAATACCACCAGCGCAACTGTCACTGTTTCGATCACGGTCCCCGGAGCCACTTCAACCTTCACGCAGACTGTGGATCTGATTCTTGCCAGTATTGTTGACAACAACACCAGCGGCGGCACCAACTGGAACTTCGCCAGTGACTGGACCAGCGCAGCTGTACCAACAGCCACCGATGACGTCAATCTGCTGAACGCGCTTGGCCCCATCACGGTGGGTTCCACGACGTCTAATACCGCCACGACGGCGGTTGCCAACAACCTGAACATCAGAAGCAGCACCGCACAGGTCATAGTAGGATCAGATACCGGGCCTGCGGACACTGATACCAGCAACCGGACCTTGTCTTTGTCCGGCAAGTTAGCTTTGTACGAAGGCAACGCTTCCGGTGGCGTTTATATCAAGGCAGGCGGCGTCGCAGGCGGTCCTACCTATGATTCGGTGCTGAGCGCAACAGATGTCTATATTGCGCGAAACAACAACATCACGCTGGGATCGACGTTGAGTGGCACTGCGATTCTGCAGGCATCCAACGGCATTCTGGTTGAAGGCACACTGATGGCCGATTATACGGCCCAGCTTTCGACCACCACCACTGTGACAGTAGATACAGCAACACTGGATATCACCCACGGTGAGATACTGCTCAACTCCACCCCCAGCCCCTTGTCCGTGACGAACATGCTGGTGACGAATACGGGTGGTACCGGCAGGGTCGAGATACTGGTTTCAGCAGATACCAGACTGGAAGGGCACCAGAACAGCGTACTGACATTGCAGGACGCGACGATCACGCTGCAGAGTGATGCGTCTGCTGACCATTTCACAGACTCCTCGTCCACAACGGTTTTCTCACCCGCAATTGACCTCGCTGGCGACGGCGAAATTGACGGAGCCTTCACGTTCACCAACAACCGGACCGACTTCATTTTTGACAGTGATGACCTGTTGGCTGATACGACGCTGGTTAACAAAGGCATCATGTTGATTACGAACGACAGTAACTTCTTTGGTGACGTCAGCAACTTTGGCCGCATGGAGTTCATTAACGCGACCCTGAGCAGCGGTGGTGAATTCATTAACAAACCGGGTGGTGACCTGGTCTTTGGGGCCGTAGGCGCAACCACCACCACAACATCGACCATTACCCAGGGCGATGGCAGCGCCATTGTTAACCAGGGCACGATTACCATCGCTGAAGGTAACACAACCCTCAGCGCCAACCTGACCAATGAAGGTGATCTGTATATCGCACCTGGCGCTAATCTCACCGTGAATAATGTCAATCATGTACTGAATCTGGCTGGGGGTCATGTGCACGTTGACAGTACTGCCGTACTGACCATTGTCAACGGTGAAGTGGTCATCGATAACGACACGTTCTTTATCAATAATGGCACGATAGACTTTAACCCAATGGCAGGTGCGACAAAGGTGCTGAATGGCGCCGATGAGCTGCTGGTAGACACCTTCTCTGATGGCTCAGCCCTGCGACTGAGCGGCTATTTTGGCCTCGGTGCAAACAGCCTGAACGTCCTCAGAGATCCGACGCTGGGCACCCTGAATACCAGTCTCACCGGAGTTGCCCTTGATTTCCTGGATGAAGTGGAAATTACCGAACATTCAACCTACAACCTGGATATTGACCCCATAGGCACCAGTGACAGCCTGACATTCGATAAGGTCACGCTGGGTGGCCGGCTGAGTGTAAACCCACTCAATACGATCACTGCCGGGCAGACATTTGTGATTGTCAGCGCCCTGGCAATGGATGACAGTTTCCGCACCATGCTGGGTGGAGAACTCGGCGCGACCACCATCGGTGATCCGTTGCTGAATCCGGTATATGACTACACAAGCGGTAGCGCCTCGGTCACGCTTGAGGCACTGGCAGTCACCCAGGCGATTGTGTCCGGCAATGCAAGCGGCACCACCGGCACTGATGTGATTCTCGCCGGTACAACCACCACCTCCGTGACGGTGATATCAACCGATGATGTAGTGATCAGCCAATCCTCAGCCATCACCTTTGAAGCAGACACCTTTGACTTTGCCCGTCTTGCTGGTCAGTCTGGTGGATTCAATACGCTGAAGCTGAATGTGGATGGCGATTTCCGCGATCTGCCCGGAACGTCACTCGAGAACATTCAAACCATCGACTTAAGTGCTGCTGGCAGTCAGACCATTGAGCTCGATGAAATGTCTATCCGTAATATTCTCGACAATTCCGGACAAACGCTGACGATTACCAACGGGTTCCAGTTGCAAAGTGACAAGGTGATTCTGTTTGGCAATTTCGAGCAGACTTTTGCTTCAACCCAGGTTGATTATCAACTCAAGGATGTCGGGCTGACCGTCACCATTGATGAATCCATTTTTGTTGAGATCCACAAGGACAATGGAGAGATTGCATTCTTCGGATCTTCCGCAGACGACACCCTGGTGGGCACTGATAACCGTGACTTTATCGACGGTATGATCGGCGACGATAGCATCAGTGGCGGGCATGGCGATGACATCATCGTTTTCGACTCCTCCGACACTGGAATCATTGATGGTGGTGCAGAAATCGATACCCTGCTGCTCAACAATGGCGTCATCAACCTCAGCGGTGTCAGCAACTTCACCAATTTCGAATCCATCCAGCTGGACGGCAATTTCACCGGTGTCACGCTCACCTTCGCAGACCTGTTTGGAACCGGTAACTTCCTCGACAGCACGCTGATTGATACCTACAGCACGGATGCGTCTTATGGTGATCATCAGTTACTGATCAGTGGCAGTGACATGAGCGCGTTACTGGATTTCGAAGGTATCGAGATATCCGGGGCTAACACCTCGCTGGCGACTGAGCTTTCGGGTGCAGGTATCACTCAGGGACCGGACACCAATATTATGGGGCAGGATGTCGTCGCCTTCACTAAGGGCGATGTCACCATCTTCATCACCCGTGAAATCTTCGACAATGCCAACTATGCAGGTAATTTAGTCTGAAGCAGTCGTACATGGATGCCCTTAGAAAACACACCCCTGAACGGAAAACGCCACGGCTCAAATGGGCCGTGGCGTTTCTTTGAAGCGGCTGTTCCATCAGCCGTGGAACCAACTATTAAAGCGTTGTTGTTATCAGCAGTACGGGATCACTCACAACGCCGTTTATTTCCTGCATAAGGACAGTATAGTTCCGAATCAGAATCTGGCTAATTTCTGAACATTATTTTTCGGTTATTTTGCGGAACAAACAACCATCACCTTGGGTGAGAAAGGCCAGGCCGCATAATACATTTCATCAATTTTCGCGCCTGCCTGATCAACAATTTTACGGATATCTGCCACATCGACGGTTTGCCGACTCTTTCCGGGCCGGTTTCCCCGTCGGCTGAATGGCACTGACACCCAGGCGTAGAAACAGAATCCGTTTTTTGACACCCGGTTCAGGGAAGAAACCAGCGCTGTACGGTCAGCGTCGTTTTTAAAGTGGTGAAACAGGCGGTGACACAACGTCCAGTCAAATTCATTGTCAGCAAATGGCAGGTTAAAAATATCGGCGACCTGTCCCTTCCGGTCCGGGTTTCCGGCCATATAGACTTCAAACATCGCCTCGGCACCATCCACCCCGGTAATATCGGAAAATCTTTCCCGTAACAGCTCATCGATCCGCCCAGTGCCGCAGGGACAATCGAGAATCTTGTCGCCTACCACATGATCAAGACTCCTCCCGACCATCCTGAACTCCAGGCGCGTGCTCAGTTTACGCCTGGTTTTGATCTTCTCTTCATAAGCCTGAGCAGTATCGAGCTTGTGATATCTTTCGTTAAATTCGGGCACGGTTATATCCTGTTGCGATGGATTTCAGCTGACAGATTCGACGAACCAGCCTGTCGACGCCCCCCACCAGGGGACCTCACTGTGACAGATTGAGGCCAGCCAGCCGGGAATTATAAAGGAAATTGCCGCCTGGCTTTCAGAGAAATGCCCGTCCAGCTGCAATTTGTGGCTGCAGGTTCTGAAACCTGTGACCAGAATTGCCATGACTTCCGACCGTCACCGGCTCAGAGTCGGGCCACCTGCCCTTCAAAAACCGTTGCCAGCACCTGAATCGATTTCAATCCCTCAATGCCAGCTTCAAACGGACACTGATCCAGCACCACAAAATCCGCTTTCTTGCCCGGTCGGATGCTGCCAATCTCGTCTTCCTTACCCAGCACTCTGGCGGCATTGATGGTAATAGTCTGCAGCGCCTGCTCCAGCGTCAGACACTCGGCTGGCGCCTGTACTTCGCCCTCGATATTGCACCGTGTGCAGGCAACCCAGGCGTTGTGCAAAGGCATGGCCGGCGCCATGGGAAAGTCAGAATGGATGGTTGTGAGCACACCTTCACGGAACGCCATACCGATTCTGCCAATCTGAGCGGCCCGGTCAACGCCAATACCATGATCACCATAGGCTGCGCTAAGCTCATGCAGGTAATAAACATTCGCTGAAATATAGCCGCCCAGTTCCTTCAGACGGTAGACCTGTTCCGGCGTGGAAAACCCGAAATGCTCAATGGTATATCCATGACGGAATCTGGGCTTCTCCTGCTGAAGCTTTTCCAGTGTGTCGATAGCCAGTTCGCACCCCAGGTCACCGGTACAGTGCACATGAATACGGTAGCCCCGGTGCCAGTATTCGCGCGCCAGGGTCTCAAAATTTTCTGGTGGAATCAGCCACTCACCTTCGTGGCCGTCGATATACCCGGGTGCCTGTAACATCGCCAGTTGCGAGAAAAAGGCGCCATCAGTAAACAACTTGATTCGTTTGCCAAATTCAAACCGATGAGTGTTCATTTCTGGCAGTCGGTCTATCCGGTCAGCTGCTACGCCTGTCTCTGTTCCTGGTTCAACTGCACGCACCGCATGGGGAATGCAGATGCTGCGAAACGGCGTCTGATCATTTTCAAAGACTTTCTGGGTGGCGGCCCACTCCATGTTGAAGTTGAAAATACCCACCGCCATATCACCTACCGTTGTATGGCCACCAAACTGCAGCAACCGACCCAGACGCTGCAGACCTTCCTCTATCCATTCCGGCGCCATAATAATGCTGTTCAGCCGGTTAATGGCATAGCCAAGACCGTTCTCATAGAAGTGACCGCGTTCAATGTCGATCTGGTGACGCCCCCGCAATTTCTCTTCGTCGATCTGCAGTCGCTCCAGCATGGCAGTGTTCAGATAGACTTCATGGAACGAGCGTTGCCAGACCACGGCTGGTCTCGCGCCAAAGATCTCGTCCAGCAGGGCACGGCTCATGTCACCGTGCCAGATTCTGTGGTAGCCAAAGGTAAAAAAGGGTTTGTCCTGATCTGTCAGTGCAGCGTTACGCAACTGCTGCTGATAGTCTGCTGGTGTCGTCGTCGCTGGCACATTACCCCAGGGAAACTGCCAGGGCATGGCGGCGATAAACTGCATGGGCAATAACACCGCGGCCATCACCGGGTGCAGATGCGGATCAATAAACCCCGGCATCAGCACCTGATCCCTGAATTCTTCTCTCAATTGCCACTGATCATGTTGCAACCAGGATTGCAGCGATTCCACCGATCCAACACCCAGAATACGGCCGTCACGTACTGCAACGGCGGTAGCTTCCGGCCAGGACGGATTCATCGTGAGAATTTTTCGGGCAACAAAAACATCAATCATTATCTGATCCCGTGTTAAAGAGTGAAGAACTCAGGATTGCGGTAACTGATCCTCAGCGGGGATTGTCACCAGTCGCTCACCGCGCCACTGCAGCCCAAGTAACAGCAATGACAGCAACAGATATGGCGCGGTCAGCGCCACAGGCAGTATTACCGGCTGCACCGGAATCAGGCCATAAAAGCACAGCATCACGACCAACAGCAGAATCCGCCCCGTCTCCAGTGCCAGCGCCAGCGGATGTCCTTCCAGAAAATACCCCTGGATCACAAAGGAACCTGTCAACCAGACGAAAGCTACCAGAACAAAATCCCGCGGGAAATCGTTCTGCCAGTTCAGCAATGCGAGCGCGGCCGCAGTAAGCACCCAGAACTGAATGAAGCTACTCCAGCGATTAACCGGGCTGACCACCGGATTAAAGGGTACGAAATCACCGCTTATAGTCGGCGGCGCTATATCGGCTGGATACCAGCCGGGCCCTTTGAACCAGACCCGGAATTTGTCTGCCACAGAGCGGGTGCGCCATGAGAGTTTCGCGGTTTCTACCCAGACATGGAGATTGGCCCAGACCGGATTCCAGCTTCGTAGCTGATGAGTAATACCAAACACACAGGGAATGGTTTCATCCTCGTCTTTAAAGGTGCCAAACATCCGGTCCCAGATGATAAACACCCCACCATAGTTTTTGTCGATGTATTCCGGATTACGGGCATGATGCACACGATGATTCGAGGGTGTTACCAACAACCATTCCAGCGGTCCCAGCCGCCTGATATGACGGGTATGCACCCAGAACTGGTAAATGAGGTTGAGACTGCCAACCGTCACGATCACATAAACCGGCATACCCACCAGATACAGCGGCAGATAAAACACGAAACCAATGTAGTCTGTACCCGTCTGTCGCAACGCGGTACTGAGGTTATATTCCTCGCTCTGATGATGAGCCACATGAGAC
>JAGRIO010000111.1 GCA_020443225.1 Pseudomonadales bacterium | reverse complement strand
ACCTTGCTGAATCGCGATGCGGTGCACGCCGGGGAAGCGGAATGTTGAGCAGCCTGCCAATGTTACCATCAGTAGAACCGTAAGAATGGGCAGTCTGTTTATCACGCTAAATGTGTCCTTCCAATTAATCAGGAAAATCGGGATACTAGGTCGCTAGTTTATCGCGCATTGACCCTGATCACCATGGCAGCTGAATCACAGGAATTGAGGGACGCCGGCCTCAAAATAACCTTGCCGCGTCTTAAGATTCTGCAAATCCTTGAAAGTTCCAAAGTTCATCATCTCAGTGCTGAAGATGTTTATAAGCAGTTAATTGCGAATGATGAGGAAATCGGGCTGGCGACGGTTTACCGGGTACTGACCCAGTTCGAGGATGCCGGTCTGGTTATCCGCCACCATTTCGAAGGCGGACATTCCGTATTTGAACTCTCTCCGGATGATCATCATGACCATCTGGTGTGCGTGAAGTGTGGCCGGGTTGAAGAATTTCATGACGAAGAAATCGAGCGCCGGCAGAAGAAAATTGCTGAGGACAAAGGTTTTCAGCTGACAGATCACAACCTCAACCTTTACGGATTGTGCCCCAAGTGTCAGTAGGCCCGCATCACAGGATGCAGGCCTTTTCTGACTGACTTTCTGACTGATCAGTCGTTAACGCAGGTCCAGGATACAGTTCTGGCGATCATTCGTCCGAGATCATCCGTGCCAGCATTATTACTTGTCATGCTGGTGTTGGTAACCTGATTGCCGGGACTGTCACAGGAAGTTGGCCCCTGACAATAGCCGCAGACACTACCGCAGGTTCCGCCCCACTTGTCCGCTCGTGAATAGCCCAGATCCTGACAGATCTTATCGGCGTGATAGCCTGACCCACTGGCAGAGCCTGACCAGTTGTTGCCATGGCTTACCCAGGCGCCGTTTTCATCAGCATCACAAACTACCCAGTCGTAGGTGTTGCCGTTATTACCCTGGTCTATTCCGGAATCACAAACCTGGGGAATGGTTACATGAAAGCCTTCCAGCGTGCTGACCCGGCCTTCAAGACCTGATACGCGACCTGCAATTGCGTCGGCCCGCAGCTGAAGTCCATCCAGTTCCTGTGCCAGAGCCGCCTGATTGCCTTCAAGGTTGGCGATTGCAACGTTCACGGAACTGAGTTGCCCCTGAGCGATGAGCATGTCCTGTGCAAGGCCTGCAATTTGCGCCGACAGGTTGGCATCCATGGCGGCCAGGTCTGCAGTCAGTCCAGCAATGTCGCCAGTCTGTGCGTCCAGTTGAGCGTGTAAATCTGCCCGCAACTGAGCCAGCGAAGCCTCCAGTGAATCAGCCTGACTTGCCAGGGTACCGATCTGAGTGCTCAGTGCATCAAAGTCTGCCTGTTGAGTCGCTACCAACGAATCAATGTTAGTTTGCAGGCCAGCGGTTACCGTAAGTAGTTCCTGAATCTCAGCGATGTTGTTATCTACCTGACCAGAGAGATCCGCCACGATAGCGGTCAGACCTGCAAGGTCAGTTTCTACTGCGCTAACACGACCATCGATGTCGGTGATGGCAGCTTTGTTGTCAGCGATCGCAGCGGTATTTGCCGCAATATCGCTCGCAAGTGCGCTATCACCTGCCATCCTGGCGGCGGCTTCCTGGGCATCGGCTGCGGCCCGGATTGCTGCCTCAGCACTGTCGGCAGCGAGTCTGGCTGCGGCTTCTGAAGCTAGTGCGGCGCCAAGTGCTTCGTCTCCGGAAGCTCTTGCTGCTGCTTCAGCAGCGATGGCGTCGGCAGCAGATGATTCAGCTGCCTGAATAGCAGCTTCCAGCTGCTGGAAGGGTTGACCGTTAGGCAAATCCCCTTTGGCTGCAAACGCCGGACCAGAGATCGCCAGCAGGACAGAAACTGCAAGGGTTTTGTTAAACTTCATTATGATTTTTTCCAGGGCTATCGATGAGCCTTTTGTTGTGGGAAGCTTGGGTTCTTCGTGTATCGGTTGTAACCGCTATCCGATGAAACCGTATGATATTGTACTGATCTCAAATGAAAATTCTATTCGATTAAACCGCTACTGGTCAGTTATCCAGAAGGAGGCACTAATGAGAGTGATAGGCGCAGGCGTTGGCCGTACAGGGACGATGTCGCTGAAAGCGGCGTTAGAAAAGTTACTGGGGCAGCCCTGTTATCACATGATGGAAGTATTCCAGCATCCTGAGCACGTTCCCCTTTGGAAGGATGTTTTCACAGGGAAGGATGTGGACTGGGATGCCATGTTTGAAGGTTATGCTGCAGGCGTTGACTGGCCGCTGTGCAGTGCCGCACCGGCGCTGGCCAGACACTATCCTGATGCGCTGGTGCTGCTTTCTACCCGGGATTTCGAAAGCTGGTGGAAAAGTGCCTCTAACACTATCTTTCCGAGTTCGAGAAATGCAGAAGGCGAGTGGCGCGAAATGGCCGACGCAATGTTTTCTTCCACATTTACGCTGGAACTGGATGACAAAGAAGCTTGTCGTCAGGCATTTGAGAAGCACTACGAGTGGATAAAAGCGGAAATACCCGCAGAGCGAATACTTGAATGGACTGCAGGCGATGGCTGGGAACCGATCTGTCAGGCGCTGGGAGTACCGGTTCCCGATGAACCTTTCCCGCACACGAATACTACAGAAGAATTCAACAAGCGCCGCGACGGTTAGTCGCGACGCCTGTTTTTTGATGTAGGTGCTAACCTGCACAACCGGGATGCTTTCAGGCCACCCTGATCATGCGCTTGCCGCGGTTTTCACCAGCTAACAACCCAATTAAGCCGCCAGGGGCTGATTCAAGACCGTCGATAATATCTTCAATAACTTTCAGGTCTCCCTGCGCCGCCCACCTGGACAGGTCGTGTTCAGCATCAGTATCGAGATGCGCGTAATCGCTCACCAGAAAGCCTTCCATACGCAGACGCTTTGTTACCAGCAGACCGGGAATGCCCATGGGGCCAGGCTGCGGCTTGCCGTTATACATGGAGACTGCGCCGCAGCAACTTATCCGCCCCTTAAGTTTCATGGCGAACAGTGCGCACTGAAGAATCTCGCCGCCGGTGTTATCAAAATAAACATCAATGCCCTGGGGTGCTGCGGCAGCAACCTTTTTACGCAGGGGGGATGATTCATCCTTATAGTCGAGGCAGGCATCGAACCCCAGTTCGTTGACGACCCAGTCACATTTTTCCTGTCCCCCGGCAACGCCGATAACGGTCGCGCCTTTAATCTTACCAATCTGGCCGACGATCGATCCGACAGAGCCAGCCGCTGCGGATACCATCAGGGTTTCGCCGGCGTGAATGCCCGGCACATTGATCAGGCCGTGATAGGCAGTCTTACCTGCGACGCCTAACAGCGAGATAGCCTGTGATAAAGGACCATCGAAGTCTGGTACAGGGCTGATGGCCCGGGCATCAACAGCCGCGTACTCCTGCCAGCCAATATCTGCCCAGACCTTGTCGCCGGGCTGAAACAACTCGCTGTTGGATTCGATGACTTCACCAATACCGCCGCTGGACATCACTTCACCTGCACCAATTGCATCACGGTAAGTAGCGCCCTGCATCCAGGCTCTGTTGGCGGCGTCCTGGGACAGTAGCAGGGTTTTCAGCAGTACCTGTCCGGGACCTGGCACGGGCACGGTGCCCTCGACTATTTCAAAGTGCTCGTGTTGCAGGGGGCCTTTGGGTAATTCGCGGATCATGATTTGTCGGTTGACTGTCATTGCTTGCTCACTTGTTAACTCAGGAGGAGGTGATGAATCGGGATGATGCCGACTATGCGACAGGTGGATGTAAAAGGAAAGTTAGCAGGATGGAGTGCCTGCGGATCTGGCCACCTGCTTCTTTACAGCTGCCAGTATACACATGCGATTCTATGGAATGAGGCCCATGTGGTGATTGACCGCAGAACAGACTACCATCGTCTGCGACTAAAACAGCGGAAACTGGATTGGAACAGGGGGTTACCACTTACCCTAACTGATTAGAATTAAAAAGTGAGTTTTGATTTCCCTTCAGGTGCGTTGCAACGCCTGTGAAACATTGATGGGATAAATTCGCTAATGTGTCTGAAGTATTCAGTGTAGCTCCGGGCCGGGCGACGACATTGCATTGAGAGGGCGCTTCTGAGTGACGCAGTTCCCATCAGGATGACTTTTGAGGCGCTGATTCTGGTAAACATCTTACAAGCAATATGGGTTAATTCGGCTACAAACGGAAAGCCTCAGAAAATTAATATGTGTTGATCAAAGTGAATGCCGTCAGCACTGATTGCTAAGACAGTATTGATTGGTGCAGAGCTGGGGTTTTGTCGCTTTGATGGAGCTAGCGAAAAAAATCTGCCCGGAGGAAGCCATGCTCTCTGATGAGAAATCTGCAAAGATTGCTGTAGCGATTTTTATCTTCTTTATGATTATCAGTGCTGGTTATCACTATATGGAAGGAAAACTCGGTGCCTCGCTCCTAAGCCTGAGTCTCATCTTGATTTTCTATTGGTCGCTTCTGAATCCCTGGATTCTGCAGGAGAAATACTCTCCTTTGTTGTTCCTGGATTATCAACGAATGGTACATAAGCCCTACTTGATGATTGGGCTCGTGGCATTGGCAGTGTCTGGGATGATGATTTTTTTTGGGTAGGTTCTGAATGATCGTCATGAACTGAATCAGGAGATTACATATGAGAGAAATTACAGTCGCAGAAGTCGCTCAAGTGAGCGGTGGATATGATTTTGTGGATGCATTTAGTTTCGGTAGCGCCGTTGGGGGCACTGGCTATGGTTTGCTCACAATGGCAGCGGGTTATCCCCTGGCAACGGTCACAGCATCTGTGGCAGCGGGCGCAGCGGTAGGCGGTGTTGCTGGAGGCGTCGGTTACATTGTGTACGAGGCTGCTGGTGCTCTTGGTGCCAATGAAGTTGGCAGTCGCTTTGGTGTAGCCCTTGAGAAAGCACTGCGCGACTCATGATTTCCGGCCAGAGAGGGCTCCATGCCCTCTCGTGTCCCATCTGCGTGTTTTTCAGGGTATCCCAGTTTATCTTGTGGCCGTACGCCTGAGTCAGTGCCTGGTAAACAAACTGATCAGTTGATCTGACCGGGCAACATGCTCGTAAGTGCTTAGGTTTCGAGGGCACTGATTCATGACGGACAACTCATTTGCAGGCATTGTCGAACGGGACATTGCCCAACCCATTCTGGAAATATGCAAAACGCTGCAACGGGAAGGTAATACCGATCCGTTCATTTTCTTTTCCGGCATACACAACATGCTGCTGGAACCGGACAATGAACCCATGGTGCTGGCGGCGGTTATCGAGCTTTCCCGTTGTGCTTTTCTGGGCTTTCAGTACAGCCCGGAAGTTGCCTTACAGATCGATGTATTGCTTGATAAGTCGATCAACATTGCCCACACCATGAGCGCTGGCGAGATAAATTAACATCTGCCGACTTTTTATGCCTGAAGCGGTGTCTTATTTGACGCTGCTTAAGCTGTCCCAGGCTGTCTGGGGCAAACAGATTTTCTCTGCAATCTTTTTGTCGGTGCGCTTTTTCAGTGAGCGGCAGACATTATCCACTGCAGAGCCCTCTGGGCTGGGTTCTTTTGTCACCAGAAATACCTGCCTGGCTATGGGCCGGCCTTCATGCTGCAGTTCAATACCCCACAATCCCTCCAGTGCGGTTTCATCGTTCTCAATAGTCTGTATCGCCAGCTGTCCACGGTTTGATTCGACCCGGGCGGACTTCTTATAGGCCAGGTAGCGTTTGCCATCAATCATCCGGCCGGGCTCGGGGAAATAGAAAATGAAATCCACCGGCACGTTTTTCCGACGTTTGGTCACCAGTGAGTAGTACATGCCAAACTGGGTGCCGGCCACCAGAGGTATTTCATCGCTGTCTCTGGTGGCGCTGAACTGCAGATCGTTGTCCATATCTAATCCGTGTTCACCCAGTTTCTGTGACTGGAACATCCGGGGCTTATCATCGATATCAAACACGCCCCGAAAATGTACTTTTACGCCTTCAGCCGCGCTCAGTGCGGCAGGCATTGAACAGATAAGAAGTACTGTCAGGACTGACAGCCATCTTGGTGACGCTGGGTAGTTGAACATCTGGCATCCCTCCATGCCGTCAATGATCTGATTGCCCTGGCTTGCTGGCCGGGCTCAGGCAATGGCCTGGTTAGCTGCCTGAAACATCGCTTCTGCATGGGCCAGAGACTCATTGGTTATCTCGATGCCGCCCAGCATTCTCGCCAGCTCTTTGATACGGGCTTTCTGATCCAGCACATTGATGCTGGACTGAATCTTTTTCTTGTCTCCGTGCTTGGCAACCAGATAGTGCTGGTGACCCTGAGATGCAACCTGTGGCAGGTGGGTGACACAGATGATCTGTGCATTTTCACCTAACTGGCGGATCATGGCGCCAACGACTTCTGCTGTGCCGCCACCGATGCCCACATCGACCTCATCAAATACCAGCGTCGGTACTTCTGAGGTGTTGGCCGTGACTACCTGAATAGCCAGGCTGATGCGTGACAGTTCACCGCCCGAAGCAATTTTATTGAGTGACTTGGGTGCCTGTCCCGGATTGGTTGAAATCAGGAACTCGATGTCCTCAAGACCATTAGGATGAAAACTGTCGGCTGGTAGTTCTGACAGGCTGACTTCGAAACTGGCGCCAGACATGCCCAGGCGGGCGAGTTCACTATTGACGGCGCCTTGCAGTTTCCTGGCGGCCTTCCTGCGATGGTTGCTGAGTTTGGCTGCTGCGCTCAGGTACTGAGATTTCAGATCGGCCACGGTCTTGTCCAGTCGGTCAATCTCCACTTCCATATTGTTCAGGCTGGCCAGCTCTGCCTGAATGCTCTCTGCCAGTTCCGGGAGTTGTTCGATCTCAGTCCGGTGTTTACGGGCTAACTCATATATGGCACTGAGGCGGTCTTCCACGTCCTGTAAACGCTCCGGGTTCAGCTCAAAGCCAGAGGCGAAACGTTCGAGATCACTGGTCGCTTCTTCCAGTTGAATACGGGCACTGGCAAACATTTCCTGTACCGGACCCAGTTCGTCGAGCTGCGCCTGAGCCAGCAGTTGTTCAGCGTGGCCGAGCTGGTCCAGCAGGCTTTGCCCTTCGCTGCCTTCACACATTTCCACGACTGCATTGCAGTTGCGCAGGATTGATTCAGCATTTGCCAGTTTGCGTCGCTCTTCCTCAAGGCTCAGGTGTTCATCGGGTTTCAGCGCCAGTTGTTCCAGCTCTTCAGCCTGATAGGTCAGTAGTTGCAGACGGGCATTCTTCTCAGCGTTGCTGGCCAGCAGGTCGTCGAGCCCCCTGCGGGCAGACTTCAGCTCTGCAGCAAGTTCACTAATCTGCAGGGTTTGTTTTACCAGACTGCCGAATTCGTCCAGCAGGCGCTGGTGGGTGGCTTTTTTCAGTAAAGACTGGTGCTCATGCTGGCTGTGGATGTCGATAAGTATCTCGCCGAGCTCTTTCATATCGCCCACGGTGCTGGGTGCCCCATTGATAAACCCGCGAGACCTGCCATCATTGCTGATCACTCTGCGCAAAATGCAGTCGGTTTCATCGGGGTTCAACAGGTCACGTGCATCCAGCCACTGTCTGGCTTCCTTGCTGTCGGTGATATCAAAGGTGGCGTGGATTTCCGCCCGGTCGGCATTATTGGCGATATACCCGGTATCAGCCCGGTCTCCCAGGGCAAAGCCGAGGGCATCCAGGATGATCGACTTGCCGGCACCGGTTTCACCGGTCACGACTGTCATGCCGGATTGGAAATCGAGTTCCAGATAATCGACTAGAGCAAAATTCTGAACGACGAGGTGACTTAGCATGTGGGCAGATATCGCTGAAAGAGAAATTAAACGCCAGGGGTTGGCGGTCTGCAATCCCCCGGCTAATAATTGATGATTGAAGAATGAATTCAGTGATTGTTATATTTCTCGTCTCATCAGGGTTTAGTCAATAGCAAATGTCGCAAAGAGCCGAAATCAATGAGAAATCCCAGCGGCTGCTGAAAACGCTGGTAGAGCGTTATATTGCTCAGGGTCAACCTGTGGGCTCTAAAACGCTGGCTCAGGAATCTGGTATCAGTGTCAGCCCTGCCACTGTGCGGAATATTATGGCTGACCTGGAAGACAAGGGTTTTGTGACATCGCCTCACACCTCTGCGGGTCGGGTGCCGACCGCCAAAGGCTACAGATTCTTTGTTGATACGCTATTGGAAGTGTCTCCCCTTGAAGCGACTGACCTGATCCAGCTGCGGGGTCAGCTTGATCCGGACTGGTCTACCCGTGAACTGGTTCAGTCGGCTTCCGGTATTCTGTCGGATGTCACCCGCATGGCGGGCGTGGTGACGATTCCCCGTCGTGATCAGGTGGTCATGCGCCATGTGGAGTTTCTGAAGCTGAATGACAACCGGGTGCTGGTGATTCTGGTGCTTGATGATCACGAGGTGCAGAACCGCATTATCTACACTGACCATACCTACAACGACATACAGCTGAAGGAAGCAGCCAATTACATTAATCAGCATTACAGCGGCCGGTCCTTTTTCCGTATCCGGCAGCAGCTACTGAATTCCATGAAGTCTGATCAGGAGAATATGAACTCTCTGATGCAGACGACGCTCGAAGTGGCGACCAAGGCATTTCAGGATGACGAGAACAGCGATCAGCCCGGTGACTATGTGATTGCCGGGCAGGAAAAGCTGGTAGAGAACAGCCCCACAGAAGCGCTGGAGACCATCAGGAACCTGTTTAAAGCCTTCTCTCTTAAGGGGGACATCCTGCATTTGCTGGATCAGTGTATCGAAACTGACGGTGTTCAACTCTTCATCGGGCAGGAATCCGGCTATGAATTGCTGGATGAATGTACCGTCGTGACCTCCCCCTACAAGGTCGAAGGTCAGCTGGTCGGCGTTCTTGGCGTTATCGGCCCGACCCGGATGGCCTATGACCGGGTTATTCCCATCGTCGATGCGACCGCCAGAATGCTGGGCGCGGCGCTGGATTTCTCTGCCCCCCGCAACGACAGTTAAACTCCCGGCAATTTCTGCTTTTCCAAACCCTTGAATCCAGTAGGGAATAGCCCCATATACCCCGGACTTCAGAGATCAGAACCGGGAGTGGTTTGGAATGACAAATCCGGAAGAACAAAAAGCGGCTGCTGAAGAAGCAGAAGCAACAGAACATCATCAGGAAGTCATCGTCGATCAGGACGAGCCAGAAACCGAGGCCGAAGCGCCTGCCGAGGACAAGGCCGTCAGTGACATGACGCCTGAAGAAGCCCGGGCCGCAGCCGAGCAAGCGCGCGAAGAGGCCATGAAATTCAGGGACATGGCGCTGCGAGCCGAAGCCGAGATGGAAAACCTGCGCCGGCGCACCGAGCGGGAAGTGGAACATGCGGTCAAGTTCGGGGCCGAGAAGTTGGTGCAAAACCTGCTTCCGGTTGTCGACAGTCTGGAAAAAGCTATCGAATCTACCCAGCAGGTCGAAGCCAGTGATGCCACTAAAGCCATTATTGAGGGCATGGGCCTGTGCCAGAAGATGTTCCTCGACATTCTCGGCAAAGAAGGCGTGCAGGTGGTTGATCCGCACGGCGAACCCTTTGACCCGAACCTCCATCAGGCCATGTCGATGGTCGAAAATCCCGATGTTGAGCCTAATACCGTCGTTGTCGTGGTCCAGAAGGGCTTCCAGCTGAATGGTCGTCTGGTTCGCCCGGCAATGGTGATGGTGTCAAAGGGCGTATCACCGAAAATAGACGAAACGGCCTGAAAAAAGGCTCTTGAATAACAAAAGCCAGCGCCAATATACAGGGTCAGCAGCGGTTCCTGGCCTTAAGGAACCAGCATAAAGATTAAGTCATACCAACCTGGAACGACGGGTTGTTCAAAGGAGAAACGAAATGGGCAAAATTATTGGTATTGACCTCGGAACAACCAATTCCTGTGTTGCAGTATTGGAAGGGAAGAGCGCCAAAATTATCGAAAACTCAGAAGGTGACCGCACAACACCTTCCATCATCGGCTATGCAGATGATGACGAGATTCTGGTTGGTCAGTCTGCGAAGCGACAGGCTGTTACTAACCCGCAAAATACCTTGTTCGCCGTTAAGCGTCTGATCGGTCGACAGTTCGAAGACGACGTTGTTCAGCGCGATATCAAGATGGTGCCTTACAAGATTGCCAAAGCCGATAACGGTGACGCATGGGTAGAGGTCAAGGGCCAGAAAATGGCACCCCCGCAGATTTCTGCGCAGGTCCTGAAGAAGATGAAGAAGACCGCCGAAGACTATCTCGGTGAAGAAGTGACTGAAGCGGTTATTACCGTACCGGCCTACTTCAATGACTCTCAACGTCAGGCTACCAAGGATGCAGGTCGCATCGCTGGTCTTGATGTGAAGCGCATCATCAACGAGCCAACGGCTGCAGCACTGGCCTATGGCATGGACAAGTCCACGGGTGACTCAACCAT
>JAGRIO010000110.1 GCA_020443225.1 Pseudomonadales bacterium | reverse complement strand
CGCGCTGATCGTCTGCCACGCTGTCAGACTCGTGCGCAAGCAACCAGCCCCGATCTTTTCCGGTAATGTGATTCAGCAGCAACTGGGCGTCCTGCCTGGCAGTATCGCTGGCGTGCAAGTTCAGCGTCGCCCACTTAAGGCACTCGTTTACCGATGCGCCTGGGCCGGGTAATGCGGGCCCTGTAAATTCTGACCCGGCTTCAGGCAAGAGAATTTCAGCCATCACCATCAGAGCCCATGGAGCTCAGCAGGTCGGCCTGATGTTCCTGAATCAGCTGATCGATGATCGGGGCCAGATCACCAGCCATGGTTTGCTGCAGGCGGTGCAGGGTCAGGTTGATGCGATGGTCTGTGACCCGTCCGTCGGGATAGTTGTAAGTTCTGATCTTCTCGGACCGGTCGCCGCTACCCACCAGATTGCGCCGGGTTTCGGCCTGGGCATCGGTTTGCTCCTGTTGAGCCTTATCCATCAGTTTGGCCTGTAACAGGCTCATGGCGCGGGCTCTGTTTTTGTGCTGCGAGCGCTCGTCCTGACATTCGACAACGATGCCCGTTGGCAGGTGGGTCAGGCGTATCGCTGAATCGGTTTTGTTTACGTGCTGACCGCCAGCGCCGGAAGCTCTGAACGTATCAACCCGCAGATCGTTCTTGTCGATTTCGATTTCATCCAGCTCTTCGACTTCCGGCATGATGGCGACAGTGCAGGCAGAGGTGTGAATACGCCCCTGCGATTCGGTCTGCGGTACCCGCTGCACCCGGTGGGCGCCTGATTCGAACTTCAGCTGGCCATAAACATCTTTGCCTTCGATGCGGGAGATAACTTCTTTATAGCCACCATGTTCCCCTTCCCGCTCACTGAGAATTTCCAGCCGCCAGCCCTTGCCCTCGGCAAAGCGCTGATACATACGCAGCAGATCACCGGCGAAAATCGCCGCTTCATCACCGCCGGTACCGGCACGAATTTCCAGGAAGACGTTATGCGAGTCGTTAGCGTCTTTAGGCAACAGCAGGGTTTGTAATTCACTGTCCAGGGTTTCCAGTTGCTGCTCCAGTGCGGGCAGCTCTTCTTCAGCCATGGCGCGAATGTCGGCGTCACTGTCATCAACCAGCAGCCGGGTTTCCTCCAGTTCCTGTGAGGTTGATACAAACTTCTGGTAGCAGAGCACGACAGGCTCTATTTCGGCATATTCCATGGAATAGGCGCGGAACTGGTTCTGATCGCCAATCACGTCACCGTCGCTGAGCAGGGCGCCCAGCTCATCGTAACGTTCCAGCAACTGATCCAGTTTGGTTTGCAGCGATGGTTTCATTCAGTGTCCTGATCTTCGTCACCCAGCTGGAACAGGTCCTCCAGTGCGGTGAAAATGTCGTCTCGTCCTTCGGCACCCGCCTGCTTCAGCTGAATGCTGGGCGTGTGAATAATCTTGTTCGTCAACTGGTTGGCAAAGCTACCCAGTACCTTTTCGGCATCCTCACCCTTCTGCAGGCGGGCAATGGCTCTGGCGAGTTCAGCCTGTTTGATGGCTTCATGCTTTTTACGAAAGCGCACCAGCACATCTACAGCATCCCGGGACTTATGGCTGCGCTGAAATTCCTGAACCGCATGCTCAACCATCAGCTCAGCTTCTTCGGCAGCTTCTTCACGACTGCTGAGATTGTCAGCAATAATGGCCTGCAGGTCGTCGACGCTATAAAGGTAAACATCCCGTAACTCGTCGACCTCTGGCTCGATATCCCGGGGCACTGCCAGGTCGACCATGAAGATGGGTTTGTAGCGGCGTTGTTTCAGCGCGCGTTCGACTGTGCCCTTGCCCAGAATCGGCAGCTCACTGCCGGTAGAGGCAATGACAATATCAGCGCCAGCCAACTGGTTCGGTATATCTGCCAGGTCCGTTCCCAGCCCGCCGACTTCCATGGCCAGCTTTTCGGCATTGGCCAGGGTGCGGTTGGCAATCACCATTTGGCGGATGCCAGCATTTTTCAGGTGCCTGGCGACCAGTTCAATGGTCTCACCGGCCCCCAGCAGCAGGGCGTTACAGGTAGATAAGTCTGCGAACAGTTGTGAGGCCAGCACTACCGAGGTGGAGGCGACCGATACCGGATTCTGCCCGATGGCAGTATTGGAACGTACCTGCTTGGCAACCCGGTAGGTGTTCTGCGACAAGCGGTTAAGCTCAGTCCCCATAGTGTTGTGGTTCTGGGCATAATTAAAACAGTCTTTGAGCTGGCCCAGAATCTGAGGTTCACCCAGCACCATGGAGTCCAGACCGGCGGCGACCCGCATGACGTGCTTGACGGAACTGTGACCCCAGTAGGTATAGATGCTTTCCCGTAAGGTTTGCTCAGAAAGCTGATGGTAGTCAGTCAGCCAGCGAATGATAGCTTCTGGTTCGTTGTGGCCATGAACCGCGTAGATTTCGGTGCGGTTGCAGGTCGACAGAATCGCCAGCTCCTGAAGATCTGCGCTGGCTTTAAGGTCGGGCAGGGCATGGGCGAGCTGATCCGGCGTGAAGGCGATTTTCTCACGCAGGGACACCGGAGCGGTGTTGTGGTTGATGCCGACGACCATTAAATCCATGAGTATGCTTTGTATTCTTATCCGTTCAGGCCATGTGTTCTGAGGCCCCGATTATTATCCCTGTGGTCAGCGTTCATCAGGCGCCGGATGATCTTGGCGCCCGTCGACAGTAGAATGAATGCCGGCTATGGGTCCGGGGTGCTGTCGTCCCGCGAATCACATTGTGATGACCGACACTGTCAGGTCAGGATGATGCGGAACTTTTCGAATGCCCAGACTCAAAAATAGTCTATTGTACGTTGGTTAGCGTAGTGAATATAGGTATTGTGAGGCTCAGCAGAGTCCTCCGGCGGGAAGAATTTATGAGGCAAAAGCGAATACAGGCACTGAAAGCCATGGCGCATCTGTTGCTGGTGGCGATGGTGGCGAGCTGTGCCACGACACAGCAGCAACCGGCAAAGGAATCCCCGGCGCCCACCAGTCCGGCCCCGGCCGTTGCCAAAGTGGCCGAACCTGCCGCGCCAAAACAACCAGGCCCGGATGATTATCCGGTCGTCCCCTTTGGTAAAGACAACCTGTATCAACTGCTGGTCGCAGAATTCGCTGGTTTTCGGGGTGAACTCAATACTGCGTTGCAGAAGTATATCGCCGCAGCTATTTCTACCCGTGATCCCGGTGTTGCAGAACGTGCAACCCGGCTGGCGGCCTATCTGCAGCGCCCTGATGACGCGCTGATCGCGGCTGAAATCTGGGCGAGCGCAGACCCGGACAGTCTTGATGCCCATCGTAACGCAGCGGAATTGCTGATGAAGCAGGGCGATCTGGAAACAGCCATCACCCATATGGAGGCAGTAAAGCGCCTGGGTGGTCTGGCAAACTTTGAGGTCTTTGCCTATCAGGCAGAGAACATGACAGCAGAAGGCCGGCAGGCCTTGCTGGTCGCCATCAACCGGATGCTTGAAACCTATCCTGATGATGAGCAGTTGCTGTTCTCCAAAGCGGTACTGATTGAGCAGAACGGTGACCTGGAAGAGGCACTGGTGATTGCCAATCAGCTGCTGGAAAACCGCCGCAACATCAACGTTGTTATCCTGAAAATCAATGCGCTGAAAGACCTGATGCGTACCCAGGAAGCGGTCGACTTTATGGCCGAAGTGGTCGAAGAGCTGCCGGACAACCGCAGATTGAGGCTGAGCTACGCACGGCTGCTGTTTGAAGTTGAGGACCTGGACCGGGCCCGCGAGCAGTATGAAATCGTGCACCATCAGGTACCTAATGATGCCGACATCATGTTTGCTCTGGCGGTGATCGCGCTGGAGCAGGAAAAACTCGAGGACGCCGAAGGCTACCTGCAACAAATGGTGCGCTGGAACCGACGTGCCGGGCAGGCCCACTACTATCTGGGCAGCATTGCCGAAAAGAAAGGCAATCCGCAACTGGCCATCAGAGAGTATCGTCAGGTAGGCATGGGTTATGAATATCTGCCTGCGCACGCCCGGATTGCCAACCTGATGATTGATCAGGGCCGGCTGAAAGAGGCTCGGTTCCACTTGCAGAATGAACGCTCTGATCATCCGGAGCAGTTCGAAGACCTGGTGATGGTGGAAGCCCAGATTCTGGATGACCGCGGCTTCGTTACCGAACTGTTTGATTTCATGGATGAGCAGATCGACGCAGACCCCACCAATACTGAATTCCTTTACTACCGGGCCATGGCAGGGGAACGTCATGACCGGCTGGACATTCTGGAACGTGACCTGAAGCGCATTATCGACATGCAGCCGGACAATGCGGAAGCGCTGAATGCTCTGGGTTATACCCTGGCAGATCGCACCGACCGTCACGAAGAAGCGCTGGGCCTGATCGAGCAGGCACTGGCGCTGAAGCCGGATGAGCCTGCTTTCATTGATAGCATGGGCTGGGTGCAATACCGGCTGAATAATCTGACAGATGCAGTGAAATATCTTCGTCAGGCGCTGTCGTTGTTCCAGAACGATGAAGTGGCTGCCCATCTTGGCGAAGTGCTGTGGATGCTGGGTGAAGAATCTGAAGCGCTGGAGGTCTGGAAGAAAGCCCTGGAACAAACGCCTGACAGTGACATTCTGAAAGGTGTGATGCAGCGCCTGTTGTCGCGCTGATTGCGTTCTCACCGGTACTGACTGTGAAGCGACGAGATGAGGGTGTTTGCCAGTGCGGCTGATGCCTGCGTTCTGGATGTTGTGCGTACTGGTGTTTAGTGGTTGCCAGAGCGTGCCGCCTGACGTCAGTCCAGGCGCTCTCGCAATAGCATCTGAGTGGAAGCTTACCGGCAAGCTCGGTGTTAAAACGCCGGAACGCAGTGGTAATTTCGCCTTTGACTGGCAGCAGACCGGTGAGCAGTTTGATATAGCGCTGCGAGGTCCACTGGGTATGCAGATTGCTCATATCTACGGTCACCAGCAGCGGTCTTACCTGGATATTCCCGATCAGCAGGGCTTGCAGGCGACTTCGCCGGATGAACTGGCAGCTCTGGCTCTTGGTTACTCTTTGCCGGTCTCACCTATGCGCTATTGGGTACGGGGTATCCCTGATCCGCGGCAGCGCGCTGCGCCCATTGAGGGAGGGTTCCGGCAGTCTGGCTGGAAGATTCTGCGCCTCAAAGAGAACGCCACCGGCCCGCTGAAAATTGAAATCAGCAGACCGGAAGTGCGCCTGCTGGTTATCGCAAAACGCTGGAGTTACTGATGTTTAGTCTGCCTGCGCCCTGCAAGCTGAATTTGTGTCTGCTGATCACGGGTCGCCGGGCGAATGGCTATCATGAATTGCAGACTGCCTTTCAGTTGCTGGATTTTGGTGATGATATTTCTTTTGCAATGGCAGATGAGCTGATCATCAATGAACCGGGAGAAGTTCGCGACGACAGTCTGGTCCGGCGGGCAGCACTGGCGCTGCAGGAAAAATCCGGTACCTGCTTCGGGGCTGCAATCACCCTGCGGAAGAAAACGCCTATCGGTGCCGGTCTGGGTGGGGGCAGCTCTGATGCAGCGACGGTGCTGCTGGGGCTGAATCATCTGTGGCAGACGGGTTTCAGCCTGACAGAACTGGCAGATATTGGGCTGGCGCTTGGCGCAGATGTGCCGGTGTTTGTGCATGGCCGCTCTGCCTGGGCAGAAGGCGTGGGTGAGAAAATTACGCCGCTGAGCCTGCCAGAGAAGTGGTTTGTGGTGGTTCAGCCCGGTTGCCAGATCGCGACAGGAGAAATCTTTTCAAATCCGGGTTTGACACGGAACTCATCTCCGATCACAATAGCGCGCTTTCTGGAGACAGGGGCCGGAAATGACTGTGAATCAGTTGTTAAAACGCTCTATCCGGAAGTTGCTGAAGCGTTCAGCGAGCTTGGCCAGTATGGCCCGGTGCAGCTGACAGGTACAGGATCATGCGTTTATCTTGTATTTGAGTCCGAAGCGGAAGGTGCCAGAGTCCTTGAGCGGGTACCGTCGCGTTGGAAAGCGTTTCTGGCCAGAGGTCTGAACACATCGCCGCTGCATCTGCAGTTGGACATGCTTTCAGCCTGAAACTGGCTATAGTTAGCTATACAGTTTGTTATGTAGTGCAAAGATTGGGGTGTCGCCAAGTTGGTAAGGCACAAGGTTTTGATCCTTGCATCCGCAGGTTCGAGTCCTGCCACCCCAGCCATTACTGGTTCACTACAAAATTCGCTGAGAACACTGCTACCCCACCCGGAACGAAATCGTGGCTGAACTGAAGATCTTTACCGGTAACGCGCATCCGCAGTTAGCGCGCAGGGTTGTGGATCGGCTTCGTATCGAGCTCGGATCTGCAGATGTCGGTCGGTTCAGTGACGGGGAAGTGAGCGTAGAAATACACGAAAACGTCCGCGGTAAGGATGTTTTTATTCTGCAGCCTACCTGTGCACCTACCAACGATAATCTGATGGAACTGATCGTGATGGCGGATTGTCTGCATCGCGCTTCAGCACAGCGAATTACAGCCGTTGTACCTTATTTCGGGTACGCGAGGCAGGACAGAAGAGTACGATCGGCCCGGGTGCCGATTACGGCGAAAGTGGTCGCCGATATGCTGAGCAGTGCCGGCGTTGACAGAGTGCTTACCGTCGACCTGCATGCAGATCAGATACAGGGCTTCTTTAACATCCCTGTCGATAATATTTATGCAACACCCGTGTTGTTACTGGACGTCGACCGTCAGGCCTATGATGACCTGATGATCGTATCACCAGACGTGGGTGGTGTAGTGCGGGCTCGCGCCATGGCCAAGCAGCTTAATGACGCTGATCTTGCGATCATCGATAAGCGGCGGCCAAGGGCTAATCAGTCAGAGGTCATGCACATCATTGGTGATGTGGAAGGCCGGACCTGTTTGTTAGTTGATGACATGGTCGATACCGCGGGAACGCTGTGCGCAGCGGCGAATGCACTGAAGAACAATGGTGCTAAAAAGGTGGTGGCCTATTGCACCCACCCGGTGCTGTCCGGAAACGCCATCAGCAACGTGCTGGCTTCGAATATGGATGAGCTGGTTGTTACCGATACCATCCCATTGTCTGAGGCAGCGAGAGCAACTGGCAGAATCCGTCAGCTCAGTATCGCTGACGAGCTGGCTGAGTCGATACGACGGGTGAATAACGAAGAGTCGCTGAGTGCGCTCTTCACCAAAAGAGTTCAACCAGTACTGTTTTAGGACTGGTGATAAACGCCCGACAGGGCATATGCAAAGGCTGGGAGACTATGGTCGCAGTAGTCCCCGGCGATTTTTTTTAGGAGTAGCAAGATGGCTGACGAATTCGAGCTTAATGCTGAATTGAGAACCGACCTGGGGAAAGGTGCGAGCCGCCGCCTGCGTCGACTTGCCGATCTTGTTCCTGCTGTTGTTTACGGCGCAGGAAAAGATCCGGTTTCCATTACAATCCCACACAAAGATCTGCAGCATTCTCTTGAGAATGAAGCGTTCTTTGCTCACATCATCAAGCTGAAAATCGGCTCTGATGCTGAAAATGTGATTATCAAGGATCTGCAAAGACATCCTGCCAAGCCCCGTATTCTGCATGCAGACTTTCTGCGGGTGAAAATGGATCAGGTAATCACTGTTGAAGTTCCGCTGCACTTCGTCAATGAAGAAAGCTGTGTTGGTGTGAAGCGTGACGGTGGTATGGTTTCACACGTAGCTTCTTCTCTGGAAATCAACTGCTTGCCTGGCAAGCTGCCTGAGTACATTGAAGTTGACGTTGCAAACCTGGCACTGGGTGAATCAATCCACATGAGCCAGATAGTACTGCCCGAAGGTATCACCATTCCCGCACTGGGTCTGGGCGAAGATCACGACCAGGTTGTGGTTTCTGTCCATGCAACCCGTGCTACCAAGGAAGCAGACAGTGGTGACGCAGGTGATGAAGGCTCTTCTCAAGAGTCTGAAGACTAAGCAACCAATTGGTCAGTCACCGCTATGAGCGCACCGCTCAGACTCATTGTTGGTATCGGCAATCCCGGCGAACAATATGCCAGAACCCTGCATAACGCAGGGGTCTGGTTCGTCACGAGATTTGCTGAACGGCAGGGAGTCGTTTTCAAAGAAGAAAAGAAGTTCTTTGGCCGGGTTGCGGTAACGCACTATGAAGGCCAGGAGCTTCGTCTTCTGATTCCAAATACCTACATGAATCACAGTGGCAAGTCTGTTGGTGCTCTGGCGAACTTCTTTAAAATTGAGCCAGAACAGATGCTTATAGCCCATGATGAACTGGATTTACCCGTTGGTGCTATCCGGTTTAAGCAGGGTGGCGGGCTGGCCGGACACAATGGGTTAAAAGACATAACCCGTGCCCTGGCTGGCAGCAAGGAATACAACCGGTTGCGGATTGGTGTGGGGCATCCGGGTGAGAAAGAGGCTGTGATCGGGCATGTCCTGGGCACGGTTTCAAAGCGAGACGAAAGCATTATTGAGCAGTGCCTTGATGAAGCGCTGTATCAACTTCCAAAAGCAGTTTCAGGCGACTGGCAAAACGCCATGAATGCCCTGAACGGGTTCAGCGTTTCAGCCTGAATCTTACGGTTGTCGTAGCGAGGTAACACGAAATGGGATTTAACTGTGGCATTGTGGGTTTGCCAAACGTCGGTAAATCGACCCTGTTTAACGCGCTGACCAAGGCGGGAATCGCCGCAGAGAATTTCCCATTTTGTACCATCGAGCCGAACTCAGGCGTTGTACCCATGCCTGATCCGCGCCTTGATAAGCTTGCAGAGATCGTTAATCCCCAGCGGGTTGTCCCGACCAGTATGGAGTTTGTTGATATCGCAGGGCTGGTTGCCGGGGCTTCCAAAGGTGAAGGACTGGGCAACCAGTTTCTGGCCAACATTCGTGAAACCGATGCCATTGCCCATGTGGTGCGTTGTTTTGAAGATGAGAACGTCACGCATGTTTCCAACAGCGTTGACCCTGAACGCGACATTGAAGTGATAAACCTTGAGCTGCAACTGGCCGATCTCGACAGTATTGAGAAAGGTATTACCAGACATGGCCGGACCGTAAAAAGCGGCGACAAAGAGGCCATAGCCAGAGTGCAGTTTCTTGAGCGCCTGCGCGATCATATCAATGAAGGTAACCCTGCCCGTACTTTTGAGATGTCGTCTGACGAGCGATTAGTGCTGCGAGATATGCATCTGATTACCATGAAGCCGGTGCTGTATGTCGCCAACGTTGACGAAGACGGCTTTGAGAATAATCCCCTGCTCGATCAGGTTCGGTCGATCGCCGCCGCCGAAGGTTCTGAGGTTGTTGCTATCTGTAACAAGATGGAAGCAGAAATTGCTGAACTGGAAGACGAAGAGAAAGCTGAATTTCTGTCAGAGATGGGCATGGAAGAACCGGGCCTGGACCGTGTTATCCGCGCGGGTTATAAGCTGCTCGGACTGCAAACTTATTTTACGGCAGGCGTAAAAGAAGTTCGTGCCTGGACTGTGCGCCAGAATGCCACAGCGCCTCAGGCAGCTGCCGTTATCCACACTGACTTCGAGAAAGGTTTCATTCGCGCTGAAGTCATTGGTTATGACGACTTTGTTGCACATAACGGAGAGGCAGGCGCCAAGGATGCCGGTAAATGGCGACTGGAAGGCAAAGAATACATCGTCAAAGACGGCGACGTAATCCACTTCAGATTTAATGTGTAACTGCCCGTATTTTTCGCGCAGCGAAAAAACGGGCAGCCACCAGACGTATAGCACAATCTTACTACGCGTTTTCGCGCAGCGAAAAACGGGCAGCCACCAGACGTGTAGCACAATCCAGTGCGGCAGTTCTTTTGCGCAGCAAAAGAATGAGTACTTGCTATGTCATTCCATCTTTGGTGAAGCCCTTGTCAGCCAGCCACAGACCACCTGCATTCGTCGTTTCAATATTCAGCTGACCTGCAAGACCAGCGTCTCGATGGTGATGGATAGCCTGATATTCTGCTGATTGCATCATCTCCAACATTGCCTGCCTGCTGGGATACATCGCGATGGCAACACGGTCCCAGAGCTCTTCAACCTCACCGAGCATCAGTCTCTCAACTCTGGCGTTAAACATGCCACCACCGCCAAGTCTGGCCAGAATTCCGGAGACTGCTTCGCCGTACAGCGCGTAGGCTTCTGCACCGGTGAGATCGGTAGCGCGACCATCTGCGTACTCCGCCTTCTCTTTGAACTTCAACAGATTCAGCATATAAACCGGGCCCTCTGGCCCCGGCTCGAAAAACCCTTTTATCTGAGATTCGGTGGGTGTGACGCTGTTTTTGACTTGCATAGGTAACTCCTTCTGGCTGACAGCGAAAGCCGCACACTGTCTTGTGGGTTAATGCATGGCATTACGATGGCACTTTTGCATTTAATGTATGGCATTGCAAATGTGCGAAATGATTTTTGGCGAGGGCTTGTGAACCGGGAAGATTCACTGGCGATAACAGGGAATGCATGCAATTATTTAATAACTGGAACTAAGCAGGGTTGAGTAGTGGCTGTAACAACTGATGGCCAGAAAGCACGGAGTTTGACTACACAGATTTCGTTGATGGAAGCTGCCGAAAAGCTCATTGTCAAAAACGGCATGCATGCCGTCTCGATTAAGCAGAT